>CAZITH010000096.1:0-4911 GCA_964542125.1 uncultured Gammaproteobacteria bacterium
TTCTTCAGGATAACCAGTTTAATTTAGATAAAGCGGTTGTCTCCGTGGAGCTTCAGGATCTAGCAAAGCAGCAGTCTGTTTTATCCTCCCCCATCTCAGGAATTGTCACTAAAGCTGATGCCAAAAATGCAGGAGTTACCGCTATTGCCGGAACCACAGGTTTTACAGTTACAGACCCAAGCTCTTTAGTTTTCAGGATGGAAGTTGATGAAGCAGATATTGCAAAAGTACAAGAAGGACAACAGGTAAAGGTAAACTTGGATTCCTTTCCAGACCAGACCCTTAATTTAACCGTCCAATCAATTGATTTTGTTACTCATACAACTTCCACAGGAGGAAACGCGTATGATGTAAAAGCCGCAATTACGGATCCAAAAAATCTTAACTTACGTGTTGGTATGAATGGAAACGCTGAGATTATTTTACTTAAAAAACAAAATGTTTTAGTAATTCCGCTAGTAAGCATAGTAGAAGATAATAAAGTATACGTAAAAACACAAAAAGGGTTTCTTAAAAAAACGGTAAAGCTGGGACTCCAAAATGATACTTCCACAGAGGTGGTATCCGGACTGTCTCAAGGAGATGAAATTGCTTCAGACCCAACACTTGTTCCCGGAAATAAAAACAAATAGCTTTTTCATGTCAGACACAATTATTAGCCTCAAAAACATTAAGAAGGAATACGTAACCGCAGATGTAGCAACTCCTATTTTGAAAGGAATTTCTTTCAGTATCAAAAAGGGGGATTTTATTGCGGTTACCGGACGTTCTGGATCAGGTAAGTCAACACTTATGAATATCTTAGGACTTTTGGATACTCCAACTTCCGGAGAATACGACCTGAATGGGATAAGTGTGGAAAATTTTTCAGAAGATCATCTGTCAACACTGAGAAACAAAACAATAGGCTTTGTGTTTCAATCTTTTAATTTACTTGCGCGCTCAACCACACTTGAAAATGTTGTTTTACCAGCAATTTATGCAGGAATGGGAAGACGTGAACGTGAAGAAAAAGGGAAAGAGCTTTTAGAAACTCTTGGATTGGAGGACAGAATTCACAATAGACCAAATCAGTTATCCGGAGGGCAGCAGCAGCGCGTTGCAATTGCACGCGCCCTTATGAATGATCCAGAAATAATTTTGGCAGATGAACCAACCGGAAATTTAGACACAAATTCTGGAAATGATGTTATGAGAATCTTAAAGGATCTTAATAAAAAAGGGAAAACAATAATTCTTATCACGCATGAAGCAGATATAGCAAAACAGGCAAAAAAAATTATAAAACTAGTTGATGGTTTAATTGTAGGATAATTATGGACTCACGTGAACTTTTAAGACTATCCTGGAAGGCACTTCTCTCAAATAAATTAAGAAGTTTTCTTACTATGTTAGGCATCATAATAGGCGTCTTTGCTATTATCATGCTTGTTTCCGTTGGTACTGGTCTTCAGGGTTATATAACAAATCAAATCCAAGGGTTTGGCTCTAATTTAGTGTTTGTCATTCCCGGCAGCTCAACAGGAGCAAGAACTCCAGGAGGAGTTGTGATTAATAAACTTCTTGCGCAAGATGCAGAAAACATACGGCTCAGGTTAAGAAATCTTTCAAGTGTTGCGCCTGTTGTTCAGCAAGCTGCAACTGCAAAATACAAAAATAAAACTGATAAAGGCGTTGCAGTTTTAGGAACTACCGCAAACTATACGCAAACCGTTAAGAATGCAGTTGTTGAGAAGGGATTATTTTTTTCTGAAGGACAGGAAAGAACTGGAGCAAATGTTGCAGTAGTAGGACAAACCGCTGTAAAAGATTTATTTCCCAACGACAACCCGCTTGGAAAACGCTTTTTTGTAGGAAATAATATTTATACTGTAATAGGAATTTTAAAAGCTCGCGGAGCCATTTTTGGGATTGACCAAGACAATGTGATTGTAGTACCCATTGGTGCATCCCGCAGACAGTTTGGTATTACACAAATTAATGCAATATACGTTTCTGTAAATAATGCATCTCAGGTTCCTTATGTTCAGGAACAGATTAAAAAAATTCTCTTAAAACGCTTAACTGCTGATGATTTTACCGTCCAATCTGCTCAGTCTAGTCTAGAAATTATCTCAAACATTACAAATATTCTATCTTTAGCATTAGGCGGAATTGCTGCAATTTCTCTTTTAGTAGGTGGCATTGGAGTAGCCAACATCATGCTTGTTTCTGTTACAGAGCGCACGCGTGAGATAGGTCTGAGGAAAGCATTGGGAGCCAAAAGAAAAGATATTTTAACGCAATTTCTGCTTGAAGCAGTAATTTTATCTTTATCCGGAGGACTGATTGGAATATCATTAGGACTGTGCGGATCTTTAATTTTAGCACGACTTCTTGTATCAGCTGTCACCCCCTGGTCAATAATTCTGGCATTTGCATTCTCTATTTTAGTGGGAATAATCTTTGGAATGGCTCCTGCCATAAGAGCATCCCGTCTTTCCCCCATAGACGCTTTACGGTACGAATAAAGCTCATGGTATCTTCTTTTCCTCATTCGCGATAGTTAGCTTTGTAAAACAAGCCGTATCATTGAACTCATGTCTTTGAGAGCATTTGCTCAGAAAATAAAATCTAACCCTTCTAAAGTATTTTAAAAAAACTTGATAATTCAAAATAAAATACTATAATACGCTTGAAGTGGTAAATGACTCTAAAAAAGCAAAAAAACAGTATCTGTTTCTTTGGCATTATTTAAAAAAAACATCCCTTGCTAAAAAGGCGCTTATTTTTTTCGTTTTTCTCATTATTGTTGGTGTCATAATCTTTCAGGTACAGCGCGCAACAAATAAACCAAATTATCTTCTTGAGAAAGCGCAAAAAACAGACATTACAGAAACAGTTTCCGAGTCTGGAAACATAAGCACAGACAACTCCGTTCAAATATATTCGCCAGCAACAGGTTTTATAACAGATGTGTATGTAAAAAATGGAAGTCAAGTATACGTAGGGGAAAATTTATTCTCTGTAGAAAGTTCGGCATCAGAACAGGAGAAGGAATCTGCGCTCGCAAATTATCTTATGGCAAAAACACTTCTGGACAGCGCTGAGTCAAATAAAAATCTCCTGCGATCTGAGATGTATGCAAAATGGAAGATTTTTACAGACATGTCTACAACTTCTACCTATGAAAGAAGTGATAAAACCCCAAATGAAGAAAACAGAAAAGCTGCTGAGTTTCAAATAGCGCAGGACAACTGGCTTTCTGCAGAAAAAAAATTTAAAGACCAGGAAACAGTTGTTGCTCAAGCGCAAGCGCAAGCTTTATCAACGTGGATTCTATACCAAGCAACTCAGAATACAACAGTCACCTCACCAGCAGATGGAACAATAGCAAATCTTTCAATTGCTACAGGAAACTCTGTTGTTGCTCATACCACCTCTACTCTTAATCCGGTTTTATCCATCTTGAAATTTACTAAGTACGAGGTAGTTATCCCAATGGGAGAAGAGGAAATTATAAAGGTGAAAGAAGGACAGAGTGCTGTAATTTCATTAGACGCCATACCTAATAAAACATACAGGGGAACAGTTTCACGACTTGACACCATTGGCACAAAAAACCAGGGGGTAACTTCATATAATGTGTACATTTCCTTGGAAGGTGATAATAGGAATATACGACCAGGAATGAGCTTAGATGCTGACATTATTACAAAAAAAATTCAAGACGTTATAAGTGTCCCAAATACTTCTGTAAAACCTTATAAAGGAGGGAAGGCGGTACGGATTCTTAAAAATAATGAAGTCGTATATATTCCGATTGAGATAGGAGTTGTTGGAAAAGAGAGAACGCAAATATTAAAAGGAGTACAAGAGGGCCAGGAGGTAATCGTAGCGCTACCAAACGAACAGTTAAAACGGTCAGGATTTCTATCTTTGTAAGTCCGCAATTGACATTATGCCATCAAAGAAACCTGTTATTGAGTTCAGGAATGTAGCAAAACAGTATCCGCTTGAAGGAGGAACGTTTTATCAAGCATTAAACGGTATTTCTCTTAAGATTTATGAAGGAGAATTTGTCTCCATAATGGGACCCTCAGGGAGCGGAAAATCAACAACCATGCATATCATGGGAGCGCTTGATACACCTACCTCTGGCAAGTATTTTTTTAAAGGACAAGATATTTCAACTTATACGGATGATGAACTTGCAAAAATTAGAAATAAAGAAATTGGGTTTGTATTTCAAAGTTTTAACTTACTTCCTAAAATATCTGTGCTAAAAAATGTTGAGCGTCCCATGATGTATGCCGGAATACCCTCATCTGAACGCCAAAAACGAGCACTTGAAACACTCTCTCAAGTACGTATTGCTGAAAAAGCGCAGAACAAAGCAAACCACATCTCCGGAGGAGAAATACAGCGGGTTGCAATAGCACGCGCCCTTGTTATGGATCCGTCAATTATTCTTGCTGACGAACCGACTGGAAATTTAGACACAAAAACGTCAAGTGAGATTATGACGTTTTTGAAGAATCTTAATAAAGAAGGGCACACCATTATTGTAATAACACACCAAGATCATGTTGCATCCTATACAAAACGCACAATTAAAATAGTTGACGGGAAAATTACCCAAGACACACATTCATAATGGAATTAAAAGAACTTACTCTTTCAGCAATTGATGCGCTCTACAGCAATCTACTAAGAACTTCTCTTACCATGCTTGGGATGATCATTGGAATCTCTGCTGTAATTCTTATAGTTTCCTTAGGACAAGGGGCAGTTTCTTTTATTACCAATGAATTTACTTCTTTTGGAACTGACTATTTTCAAATAAATCCAGGAACTAGTCAAATATCAACTATTGCAGGAGCAGATACATTAACACAGGAAGATCTTGAGGCAATTAAAACTGATACTTCT
>CAZITH010000097.1:0-4863 GCA_964542125.1 uncultured Gammaproteobacteria bacterium
AGAGATTATTTTAGATTTTCTTCATGCGCCTATTCCCCACGCGGCGTTAGGTCAAGATAATAATTCCTGGCCTGCAGGTGGAGGCATAAAAGAAATGATTGATTTTTTTGACGGTGCATCTAAAAAGGGAAAAATATTTGTTGCAACACAGTGAACGTTTGGAAGTCTTCCTACGTATGCAGTAGAGATTTATTTAGGAGAAAACAAAAACATTGAAAAAAAAGGGTATTACCCATTGCCTCAAGATATTCCACAAGAGTTATTAGAAAAAGCAAAGACTATGCCAGTGTATTTTGTATTTAATGATTCAGAGTTTCCTCCGCCTATGTGGCCATTAACATTGCTGGTAAAGTACCAAAAAGGAATAGGGGATAGGCATTTGTCAATTTATCAAGTTAACCCGTAATTATGACTGACTCCAATTCTTCGGTGGAACATGCAATTACTGAAGCTTCAGTTTCGGAAGGTAAAAAAGATAGAATTTCTCAAAAAATAATAAACCCGCTTTCAGGAAGAATTAAAAATGCGCTGCAAATTTTTTCACCTAGAGATATTTTAGTCGCAGCAGCGGATCAGGCCGCCATAGAGAAAGAGCAGGTTGATAAAGTTTTGCCAGAGCAGGAAAAAGAAAATATAGGAAGACTTAGAGTTGTTGCAAACTATCTATGGGATCAAAAAGCTGTTTTTGGTCTTATGGCGCTTTATCCAACACTCGAGTTAGTAAAGAAATTTTCCGGATTGGACATTCCTGATCTTCCTCTTTCTGTGGTAAACCATGGGAGCACTGCTGCTATTGGTGCGCTAACTTCTTCCTCTGGGGAAGGAAGTCTTCCCTCAAAAATCTTGAAAAAGGCAAGAGGTGCGTTAGGTTTTAGCGCAGGAGTCTCAGCTATAGAACACATTACAGGAGTTCCGGGGCCAGTAGTTGCTGCTATTGATGAGCCTCTTATGTTTGGAGCAAAAAAGAGCATGGAATATGTAGGTGAAAAAACAGGTATGAATGCTTCAAAGATAAAAGAAAAAACAAAGGAAAAAATGGGAACACTTAAGACAAAGATGTCATCAAGGGTAAGTTCAGGTCCTCAGCCAGTTTCAGAAAAGGCTGAAGCTTAAAATAATATGCTTAAAAAATACAGTTTTTTAGTGGTCTTTATTTTTATCACAGCAATCTTTTTTAACAGCGTGTTATTAAAGGGTTTTGTTCCATTTCCTGGAGATTTGCTTGTTGGGAATTACGAGCCTTACAAATCAGAATTTCTAGGAACACCCTTTAAAGGTCAGGGAGCAGATGTAATCAGACAATTATTTCCCTGGAAGCATTTTTCCATAGAATCTATTAAGAAGGGAGTATTTCCGCTGTGGGATCCCTATATCCTTTCGGGAAATCCTCATTTTGCAAATCTTCAATCTGGAACACTTTATCCACTTAACATTCTATTTTTCTTTCTTCCTTTTGCGGACGCGTGGTCTTTGTATATAATTTCCCAATACGTATTATTACTTTTTTTTACCTACCTATATTTAAGACAGATTAAATTATCAGCTCTTGCATCTTGTTTTGGTGCCATAGCTTTTTCTTTTTCTGCATTTTTAACGGTTTGGGGAGAATATGGGAATGTAGGACATTCACTTGCATTTTTACCACTTACTCTTTTTGCAATAGAAAAACTTTTAGAAGAAAGGAAGTGGATGTGGGTGATTCTTCTTCCCATATCAATTTCGCTTTCAATTTTTGCAGGGTACATTCAGTTGACCATGTACATGGCGCTTTTGTCAGCAGTATATATATACTTTAGAAATAAATCCGAGAAGAAAAGAATTAAAAATATTTTCTTGCCCTATGCGCTTATTCTTTTAGGGTTTTTTATTGCATGTGTCCAGCTGTTACCGCTTTATGAGCTCTTTACTATTTCCTTAAGATTGAAATATTCTTATAAAGATTTGTTAGATGTAAGGCTTGTTCCAGTTCAAAATATTATCACACTTTTAGTTCCAGATTTTTTTGGAAATCCAGCAACCAGAAATTATTTCTTATCAGGAAGCACTCTTGAACGTGCGTCTAACTTTGGTATCCTGCCTTTTTTTCTTGCAGTTGTTGCTGTTTTTTCTAAAAAGAATTTCCATAAAACATTCTTTATAGCTGCTGGATTAGTTACATATGTCTTATCTTTGTCTATTCCTCCAGTTGCGTTTATTCATAGTATTGGAATTCCCTTTTTATCTACAGGTGTTCCCACAAGAGTTCTTTCTGTATTTATTTTTTCAGGAGCAGTTCTTGCAGCTTTTGGAATTGAAGAAATTTTACGAGATAAAAACAAAAAGAAACTTTTCATACTTTTTGCTGTTTTCTGTTTTGTTTTAGTTTCCTTATTTGCCTACACGTATATTTCTAAAGATCCGAATCTTCTTATTTCCAGAAGAAACATCTTGCTTCCGCTTTGGGTGTTTTTGATTGGTGGCTTTCTGCTTTTTATCAAAATTAACAGAAAAGTCTCCACTATGGTAATTATTGTACTCACAGTTTTTGAGCTTTTTTATTCATTTCAGAAATTTAATTCTTTTGTTCCAAAATCATATTTATACCCGGAAACAGAAATATCTAAGAAAATAAAAGAGGTCCAAGGATTTGATAGGACGTGGGGTTATGGAAGCGCAAATTTAGACACAAATTTTCAACTTATGGAGAAAAATTACACGCCTGATGGGTATGATCCGCTTCTTTTAAAAAAATATGGTGAATTCTTAAGCGCTTCTGAAAATGGAAAAATTCCAGAAGAAATTCCCCGCTCTGTTGCAAACATTTTTAAAGGATACGGTGTAAATGATTTAAAGAATAATCTTTACAGAAAGCGTGCGCTTGACTTAACAAGCGTTGCATACATACTAAATAAAAAAGAGGATAAAGGAATAGATAGTGCATTTTCAGAAGATGACTTTAAGCTTATTTGGCAGGATAAGGGTTGGCAGATTTACAAAAATTTAGGAAGTCTTCCCAGGGTAAAACTATTTGGAAATATTGTAGTTGAGAAAAACCCTCAAAAAGCTATAAACATGCTTTATGATCCTAAATTTGACTATAAAAACACACTTGTTTTAGCAAGTGACACGGAATTTGGCGTTAAGCCAGATTTTTCATCAGACGCACATATCATTTTTTACAGCCCCAATGAAATTACTATTAAAACGAAATCTCAAAAACCTCAATATCTTTTTATTTCTGATAATTATGCAAATGGATGGATAGCTCATATAAACGATAAATATTCCCCTATTGCAGTAGCAGATTATACATTCAAGGCTGTTTTTGTTCCTGCTGGAGAAAATACGGTGAAGTTATCCTATTCTCCTTCTTCAGTTTGGATTGGACTGTGGGTTAGTGTAATTTCACTTTTCTCTTTGATTGTTCTTTCCATATCCACTAAAATAAAAAAGCATGATTAAATCATTAAAAAGAAATTATCTTTTGTGTATTTTCTTTGGTCTTATTCTTATCCTGTCATTAGCTCTTAGGGTGGTTAAGTTGTCTGATTACCCTGTGGGGTTTCAGATAGATGAGGCGTCTTTAGGGTACAACGCATATTCAATTTTGCATACTGGAAAAAGCGAAGCCGGGATAAAATTCCCTCTGTACATAGATACGTTTGGTGACAACAGACCCACTGGCTATAATTATGTAGCAATTCCATCCGTTGCCCTTTTTGGTTTAACAGTTTTTGCAACCCGTCTTCCAGGTGCATTATTTGGCGCTTTATTAATTTTCCCGCTTTGGTTTCTTTCATACGCACTCTTTAAGAATAAAAGAATTTCTCTTATTGCCTCAGCGTTTCTTGCAATGAGTCCATGGGGAATTGTACTATCCCGTGCAAGCGCGGAGACTATCATTGCATTATTTTTCATTCTCTTAGGGTTTGGGTTAACATTCCATTTTATTAGATCTAAAAAAACATGGGAGTTAGTAATTGGAATTTTGGCCCTCAGTTTAAGTTTTTTCTTCTATCATACGCCCAGGGTTTTTGTCCCTATGTATTTCTTTGTTTCACTTTTGGTGCTTTGTTATCCCTACAAAAATTTAAAAGGGTACAAAGAGCTTACTAAACTTGTTGTATCTTTTATCTTTCTTTGCCTTTTATCTTTTACCCTTATTTTTATTGTGAAAGGCGGAACGGGAAGATTTTCTCAGGTAAATATATTTGGATTTCCCGAAACTAAGTTAGTTGAGGCAGAGCAGATACGGGAAGATGGATCAATTAAAGCGCCTCTTTTAGAAACCAGAGTCTTTCATAATAAACTCATTAATTATTCATTAACGTTTACCGCTAATTATTTTGCATATTTTTCAGGGGACTTTCTTTTTATCCATGGGGGCCTGCCCATTTGGTATAAAGTAGACCAAGCAGGACTTATTCTTCTTTCTGAGTGTCCATTTATTCTATATGGTGTGTATCTTTGTTTTAAATCAAAGAATAGGTTTGGAAAGTTGCCCCTATTTTGGATTTTAGCTGCTCCCGTAACTGCAGCAATAACTGTAGACGATATACCCAACCTACAACGGGCAATTGTACTCTTTCCTATGTTAGAAATTATTGCAGCAGTGGGTTTAGTTGGGATTCTTGACTTGTTTAAAAAGCAGAGGAAGATTTTAGCAATTATATTTACCTGTGTAATAATTTTTAATTTCTTATATTTTCTTCATCAATATTTTATTCATGGTGAAACTCACAGGACATGGTATAGAAATAATGGGTTTTCTGAAATGATGAGTATTGTAAATAAAAAATATAACGATTATGACAAAATAGTTACCACAAAATCCGGCGGCGGTTATCCGCTATTTCTGTTTTTCTCAAAGTATGATCCCCAAAA
>CAZITH010000098.1:0-4809 GCA_964542125.1 uncultured Gammaproteobacteria bacterium
CTACTCTGAACTATCGAATTAACTCTTCTTAATATTTTAAAAATGACCATCATAATTTGTTCTTATTCGTTAATAAAATTGTTTGTTAACTTATTGTTCGTTATAGATAAGAATTGCCCAAATATTCATAAGAAAATATGCTGCTAACCAAAACAGGCCTACTACTTTAACAAATTTTAACTTATTTTTAAATGGAGAAATGTATGGAAATAACATGTAAGACCAGGAAATAATTGCAGCTCTAAAAATTATAAAAGAAAATCCAAATGTTTTTTCCCATGTTAATTGCAAAAGACTTGTACCGAGGAAAACCAAAAAAAGAAAAGTTAGGGTAAGATTCTTTATAAAATATTCTTTAAAAAATAAAGCAATTGATATTATAAGAAATGGGTAGAAGGGGTATCTATACCATCCATGACCAGGCTCATCAGGTATACCCGCAAGAAAAATAAGAAAATACGCAAGAAGTGGAAAAATAATAAATACATGTTTCTTAAGCTGAGAAAAAGTCAATAAAATAAAACTGATCCAGCCAAAAAATATCCAACCGTCTGTGTAAAATCTGTCTACGAGGTAAGGCTTTTGAAAAAGAGCATAAATGGAATCAAACGTTATATCATACCTAGCTGTCTGAAGTCTCCATAAACTTATAAATAAATCAAAATTATACAGGAACCCATATAATAAGTATGCTGCTAGAGCAGCACCTATCCCCAGCAGCACATATCCTGCATCTTTATACTTTTTATAGAATAATAAAATTCCCAACAATGAAATGCTACCAGCAATCCAGGGAATTTTTGCAAGAATCAGAATTGAGCAAATAAAAATCGCAAGATTTCTATATAAGACTCTTTTAGAATGAAGATATTTTGAAAGCAAATATAGGCTAAAGAGCCAGAAAGGTATAAAAAAATTCTCATTCTGTACTATCCTCGAACCAATAACAACTGTGGGTATAGTCGCGTAAAGAAGTGAAGCGAGTACAGCAAGTCTTTTGGAGTAAACTTCTAAAACAAATAAGTACATAAACACAAGAGACATCATTCCTAATAGCAATGACAATCCTCTTATATTGTTTATATCCAGTGTATACATATTTTTTACACCCGTTGAAAGTGCAAAACCACCCGCAATCAACCCAAAAAGAGGAGGGTGCTCAAGAAAGGGTTTTACTATCCTAAAATGAGTCTGTTGATATATTACATCTCTTGCATCTTTGTATTGTGGATGAGGTGACCAGGAAACAGGAACATGCTCTTGAATAAGATTTATACCCAACCAAGTCCACGCATATTCATCAAATGTTGCTCCTTTTCTTGGCCACGTATTAATGTTATGCATTCTTAAATTAAATCCCAGCAACAGAATACCTAACAAGAGAATTGTTGAACTGTGTATTTTAAGCCAGGAAAAAAATCTCTTCCTTACATTTTTTCCTCTACCAGTACTTTTTATAGCTTTTTCCTTTCTTCTGTTATTTTTCTGCATATTTTTTTATAACACCTAAGCTTTTTTTTGTTCCGGAATCCCAAGAGAATTTTTTTGAGAATTTTTTTGCATTTTTACCTAATGTGCTAAGCATTTTCTTATTTTTTAAAAGTTCTATCAGCGCTTCTCCTAAATGCTCAGAATTTGGATCCACAAGTATACCTGTTTCCCGATGTTTTATGGAATCCTTTAAGCCTTCTACATTATACCCAATAGTAGGCGTTTCTTGGGTTGCTGCCTCTATTACGGTTAACCCCCATCCTTCTTTTTTTGAAGGATGTATCAGTACCCATGATCTCTTAAGAAGCTGTGCCTTCTCTTTTTCAGAAACATAGCCAAAGAATTTTGTATTCTTTGCTAATTTTTTCTCTTTAATTTTTGTTTTTATCTGTTTTAAATAATTTACGTTTTCGGGTTTTCCTACTAGCCAAAACTGTATATTTTTGAAAATTTGCTGAGCTTTTGAAACAGCATGAATTGCATCTTCTACGCCTTTGTCTTTTGAGAGTCTTCCAAGAAAAATAATAGTGGGATTTTCTTCTTTCATAATATCTTTTTTCACTAAAGCTACTCTCACACCGTTTTCAATAATATATGTTTTTTTTATGCCAATTTTTTTTAATTCTTTATTGGTGGATTTTGAAACTGTAATGAAGGGAGTATTTTTGTAAAACAAAAACGTAAATGGTTCTGTTAAGTATCCGACTAATGCAATAGGAAAGGCAATATTGTAAAACCAAATTTTCCCCGCCACTTCATGTATTAAAGCAACCCGTGGTTTTTTAGAATACAAGGGAGTAAAAAATGGGTGAAAATGAAAACAATCTAATACGATATCAATATTTTCGAAATAATTAGATAAATATAAAACCGCGGCCCAAAACTTTACAGTAAAATGGGACCCTCTTCTAATAATTTTTATCCCTTCGTAATCTTCTTCTGGTTTAGCTTGCTTATAGCTTGCAGAAAACCAAACAACATTATTTTTCTTCTTAACCCAATATTTTGCATGCTCAAGAAGCATTACTTCTGCTCCTCCAGACAAAGGATGCGTTGGGTCTCTCCAGTTTAAAATAAGTATTTTCATTTATTATTTTTTATAACATGAAGAAATTTATTGGCTGTATTATCCCATGTAAATTTTTTTCTTTCATTAACTGATTGTCTGGACATAAATGCATATAACCGTTTATTTGAAACTGTCTTTTCTATAAGCTCAGCCATATTTTGAGCTGTGTTTTCTTTACATAAAAAACCGTTTTTCCCATTTTTTACAACATCTCTTAATCCTTCTACGTTATATGCAATAGCAGGAACCCCTCTTGAATTTGCCTCATGAACAGTTAATCCCCAACCTTCTTTTTTAGACGGAAGAATGATTAAATGAGACTTATCTATAAGCTTAACTTTTGTAGCCTCATTTACGAAACCATGGAAAAAAATATTTTTTTGTATTTTTTTTCTTTTTAAAATAATCTTTAAGCTGCTTATATATTTACTGCTTCCTCTTCCTAAAATATCAAGTCTTACGTGAGGATGCTTCTTTTTTAATATTTCAACGGAAGAAAAGGCATCCTCTATTCCTTTCGCATTAGATAACCTTGCTATAAATATGAGACGTAAATCCTTCGGCTTCTTCTTAATTCTTTTTATTATAGGTGTAGAACACCCTGGGTACACCACATTAATATTGTTTTCAGGAAAGAGTTTAGATAAATCTTTCCTAGTTGAATCAGAAATTGTTATAATCTTATTCTTTTTGTAAAAAATTGGATATATTTTCTCAAAATAGTGTCCTAAGTAATTAAAAGGGAAAGAAAAAGCTATATCCCAAAGTTGACCAGCAAGTTCACATATTAATACCACTGATTTCTCTTTTATAAAAAGTGGTGTAAAAAATGGAACTCCATGAATTTCATCTATTACAACATCTAAATCTCCAAATGCTTTTTTTTTGTAGTAAATAAATGCTTTAAAGTGAACAGAAGAAAAAAGAGACCTTAAATCAGGATTTCCATCTCTAATAATTTCAACTCCATGTATCTTTTCTTTTTTTTTAGCACCTTTAAAAAAAGAGCTAAAAATAACTACTCTGTGTCCCAATTTTACAAACCTTTCTGATATTTCTTGGGTGAGAATTTCTGCGCCGCCAGATTGAGGATTTTTTATATCTCTCCAATTTAGTATAAGAATATTGAGTTTTTTATTCTTTTTCAATTTTCGCTTTCCTTCTTTCTTTTCTTTGGAGATGTGGTTTTTGATAATACTTAATAATTTTTAATCTGTAGTAAACAGCTAACGTATCCCACAGCATTAATCTAATTACGTTCCAAAACCCTTTAGAAGCAATGGTGCTCATACCTGTAAAATCCAATTTTATGGGTGCTTCATAAATACGAGTATACCCAAGAGAGTATGAGACTGCCAATACTTCTATATCAAATGCAAATTGTTTTACGAGCAATCTAGGGAACACATCCCTAACCACTTTTTTCTTAAATAATTTTACTCCCACCTGTGTGTCTTTTACTTTAAATCCAAATAGTGTATGGGTATACGTTCTATATCCCCAAGAAAGAACTCTTCTAAAAAATGGATAATGAACTTTTGAAACAGGATGAAGCTTGCTTCCTACAATAATGTCCGCATCATACCAAATCATATGATTTAATAACATTGAAATTCCCTCTGGCTCAATATCAAATCCAGCATCTATGAATCCAATAACATCCCCTTCTGCCTGCAGCATTCCACGTCTTACAGCAAATCCTTTTCCAACATTCTGCTGGTAGGAGATAATTTTTATTGTTTTACCTTTTAGATTCGCTAATTTTTTCTTTGTGCTATCAACCTCTCCGTCAATTACAATTATTATTTCGTAGGGAATACCTATGGAAACAAGTGATTTTTGTAAAGATTTTATATTCCTAACAATAGTTTTCTCTTGACGAAAAGAGGGAACAATTATAGATAGCTTCTTTCTTCTACTCATTTCTGAAGTAGTATACAAAAAGGAGAACTAAAAGTAAAAGAGAAGATAGAATCAATGAAAAAACCAAATGCTGAATTGAATCGTGAAAAAACAACAAAGTAACTATAAAGAGAATTCCAGATAGCCAGTTTATTTTATAAATGCCGGTTCTATTAACTGAAAGCAGATAATTATGCATTAAAAAAGCAACAGAAAAAATGGAGATAAATAATGAATATAACCCTAAACTTGGTGCTAATGCTTGATATTCCGGGGTAGGAAAAAAAAGTTTAATAATTGCATGTGGAAATATGAAATAAATTAATGAAAAAAATAAATTACACATA
>CAZITH010000099.1:0-4787 GCA_964542125.1 uncultured Gammaproteobacteria bacterium
ATCAACTAAAATACGGGTATCCCATTCGCTTTAGTAGCTTTAGGATTCCATTTTTGGGACCGCAAGATACGGTGCGAATGAAGTAAGCACCCGTAGCTTTATTTCCAAGAAGCGGAAGCAAGATGCGGGGGAGAATGAAATGAGCACCCGTAGCTTAATGGATAGAGCATTGGATTGCGGTTCCAACGGTTGGTGGTTCGACTCCACTCGGGTGCGCTAGTTTCGAGGTATTTTGAGAACCTGGCGCCAGGTTTGCGAAAGCTTAAAACTGGCGTAACCTTGATTCATTGGAGGGTTGGCCCAGTGGTCTACGGCGCGAGTTTCGAAAACTTGTTCCCTTCGGGGAAGCACAGGTTCAAATCCTGTACCCTCCGCACATGTGCCTTCGTAGGCTAACGGATAGACCACAGGATTCCGGATCCTGAGATATGGGTTCGATTCCCATCGGGGGCGCCAGTTTCGAGGTATTCTGAGAACCTGGTGCCAGGTTTGCTCAAGCTTAAAACTGGCGCAACAATATTTTTATGGAAGAAAAAACTAAGTTTGAATTTTCAGCAGGCGGGATTGTATTCAAAGTTGAGGATAGCTCAATTTTCATTCTCGTGTCTCAGCACTCCTTTCACCACGGCTGGGTATTCCCAAAAGGGTTAATAGGAGACAAGGAACATTTAAAAGGAGAGGACAAAAAAGAAACAGCCTTAAGAGAAGTAAAGGAAGAAACTGGAGCAGAGGGAGAAATTTTAGAAGAGGTAAAACCGGTAACCTACTGGTATGTTATGGACGAGATAAAAAGGAGAAAAACAGTCTATTATTTTATTATGAAATACACGGGAGGAGACATTACCAAACATGATCATGAGATGGAAAATGTGGAATGGCTCCCACTAAATAAGGTTCTAGAAAGATTAACATACAAATCAGACAAAGATGTGTTTATTGAGGCTTATCCAAGAATTGAAGAGCTTGCAAAATCAGCTTCAGTAATTCATAATTCATAGCCTAAAGACTTTTGGAGAGATCGCATAAGAAAATCTTGTGCAACCACTCCTCGTAGACTCGGAGGGATCGCATAGTGGTCTAGTGCGCTTGCTTGGAGAGCAGGTATATCCGCAAGGATATCCGGGGTTCAAATCCCCGTCCCTCCGCCAATTTAGTACAATAATTTGACTAGACAAGTTACGGCTGGGTAGCTCGGTTGGTTAGAGCAATGCATTCATAACGCATAGGTCGCGGGTTCGAACCCCGCCCCAGCCACATGCAACAATCCCCAATTGGAATCTTTGACTCAGGCGTTGGAGGACTCACCATCCTTTCTGAAATTCAAAAAATTCTCCCCTTAGAGTCATGTATCTATGTGGCAGACCAAAAATATGCTCCATATGGTGAAAAAACAAAACAAGAAATCCAAAAGAGGGCAGTTAATATTTCCCGTTTCCTTCTTAAGAAAAACGTTAAACTAATAATTGTTGCCTGCAATACTGCAACAATTGCTTCAATTGGGAAACTACGAAAAACCTTTAAAGTTCCAATTATTGGCGTTGTCCCTGTTGTAAAGAAGGCGGCTGAAAAAACTAAAACCAAAAAAATTGCAATATTTGCTACCCCTTCCACGACAAAAAGTGCGTACCTGGATGAGCTTATTAAAAGCTACGCATCAGGTGTTGACGTTATGAAAGATGGAGCAACAGGTCTTGAAAAACTTATTGAAGCTGGTAACGTAAAAAACTTAAAAATCCAAGATACACTTCTTAGACATCTTCTTCCACTTAAAACAGCAGGGGTAGATGTAATAGCTCTAGGATGCACACATTATCCGTTTGTTAAAAATCAGATTCAAGAAATAGTTGGCAAAAATGTCTTGGTTTTAGATTCCGGGGGAGCAGTTGCAAGACAAACAAAACGAATCCTCGAAGCAAATAATACGCTTGCTGAAAAAAAAGGCAAAGACTGGTATTATACAACTGGGAATAATACAGAATTTAGTCAATTAGTGGAAAAGTTAACTATCCAAAAAATTCACACAGAACACATTACCATATGAAATTAGAAGACTTAAAGAACAAAAAAGTTGCAATCTTAGGGATAGGAGTAGAAGGAAATGCTCTTATTGAATTTTTGAGGAGAAAAGTAAAATCTATCACTGTGTTAGACGAGAAAGAGCAAGAGGAAGCAAATAGCCCGCAGAGTAATTCAGTAACAGTTATTGCTGGACCTGACGCATTTAAGAATCTTTCGTCTTATGACGTTATTTTTAGAAGCCCTGGAATCAAAAGGTCTTTAAAAGCATTAGAAGATGCAGAAAAAGATGGAAAAATCATAACCTCCCAAACGCAGCTGTTTTTTGATCTTTGCCCCTGTGAAATTACAGGGATTACGGGCACAAAAGGAAAAGGAACAACATCTTCCTTAATTTATGAGATGTTAAAAGAAGAAGGGTATGATGCGTATTTAGGTGGAAATATTGGAACACCGCCTATTTCTTTCTTAGAGAAATTAACTCCTGAGTCTAAAGTAGTTTTAGAAATGTCTTCTTTTCAGCTGCAAGACTTACATAGCAGCCCTCATGTTTCAGTTATGCTTATGACCACATCTGAACATTTAGACTACCATAAAGATGTATATGAATATATAGACGCAAAACGAAATATCTTTAGGTTTCAAAAAGAAAACGACTATGCAATTGTGAATAAAGATTACCCAGCAAGTAATGAGTCAGATATAGAAACTGTTGGAAAAGTTTACAAAGTAAGTAGAGAACAGGACGTAGAACAAGGATGTTTTGTACGGGATGGTGTGGTTTATGTAAAAATGACTGAACACGAAGAAAAAGTTATAGATACAAAAAATATTCTCCTGCCTGGTAAACATAATTTAGAAAATGTCTGCGCAGCAGTGTGTGCTGCAATTTTTTCAGGAGCTAAAATGAAATCTATTATTAAAGTTTTAAAAACATTTAAAGGGCTTGAGCATAGGCTAGAGCTAGTAAAGACCGTAAAGGGTGTTAAGTACTATGATGATTCATTCTCAACCACCCCAGAAACTGCAATTGCCGCAATAGAAGCATTTTCCGATCCAGAAATTATTATTTTAGGAGGATCTAGTAAAAATTCTGATTTTACAGATCTAGGGAAAACTATTTCTGAAGCAAAAAATATTAAAGCTATTATTGGAATTGGAGTAGAGTGGGAAAGGATAAAAGAAAAAATCAAGAATCAAGAACTAAGAAATAAGATTTATGAAGGGTACAAAAATATGCATGAAGTGGTAGCAAAGGCATCAGAGCTTGCAACTTTAGGGGATGTTGTGCTCTTATCTCCAGCTTGCGCAAGTTTTGGCATGTTCAAAAATTATAAGGATCGAGGAAATCAATTCAAGGAGTGTGTGAATAATCTCAAATAAAACCTCTTGACATTATACTAGCGTACTAGTATAATAGTATTAATGAGTTCTCTTCTCAGTTCTTTTATAAAAACGGTGTTAGAAATAAAAACAGATAAAGAGATGCTTGAATTTCTTAAGGGAATTTTAACGCCAAAAGAGTTAGAGGAACTGCCAACAAGGTTAGAAATAGTAAAACGTTTAAAAAGGGGAGAGGCTCAGCATAAAATCGCAGAAGAGCTGGGGGTAGGAATTGCAACGGTAACACGCGGCTCAAAAGAATTACAAAAAGGAAGTTTTAAACAAATATCATGAATACTCGTCTAAACATTTCAATACAAAGAAGGGAAACCCCAGGGCAGAAACCTGCTCAGGGGTTTGTTTGGAAATAATAACCCTATTGTTATCTTGGGTGGAATGGGGCCACAAGCTTCAGCCTATCTTCTTCAAAAACTTGTTTTCCTGTCAAGAACTTTGAAACTTACCGATACAAATTTCCCGCACATTATTCTTGATTCTATGCCTATCCCAAATTTTATGCTTAACTTGCAAAATTCACATGCTGCTCAATCTATGATTGAGGTAAACATTGAGAAACTCGAATACTTTAACCCCAAATGTTTTGCAATTGCATGCAATACTGCTCATATATTACTTAGTGACCTTAAAAAAATAACAACTATACCATTTGTGTCAATAATTGATGAGGTAATTACAAAAGTAGAATCTTCTGGTCTCCATACGGTAGGGATACTTGCCTCTCCTACAACCATTAAGTCTCACCTCTATCAACATGCTTTATTTGAAAGAGAAATAGATTATTTAACCCCCACAAAAAAAGAGTGTATAAAGCTTGCGCAAATTATAAGATGCATATTGGACAATAAAAATCTTGAGGGAGCAAAAATAGAACTTTCTTATCTTGCTGATACACTTGCGGAAAGAGGGGCTGAAGGAATCATTTTAGGATGTACCGAGCTCCCTTTATTATTTGAAAAAACAAATTCTTACCAAGTTTTTGACTCTGTTGAAATTTTAGCACAAGCTCTTATAACTTATTATTTCTCTGAAAGGGGGGTGAGCCTATCATGAGTGAGAATAGAAAATATGGACCTGTTGAGGCAAGGCATTTTACAACACAATCCGGAAGTAAAGGAATTGCAGCAAGAGATGGTGAGATAAAATCAAACACTGTTTTTGGAAAACCAGAGGCAGCAGGAATTTCATATGTGGGCTTTTTAATGGATGCGGCTGGGGACTTTTCCTCCCAAAGAAGCGCTGAACAAACATTAAAGCCCGGAGAAAAAATTAAAGTAAACCCTGGGGGAAGCATATTCTTATAGGAAAGTGATACAATATGCAAAACGTTATGAAAAAGAGAGTTTTGTCAGGAATTAGGGCGACAGGAA
>CAZITH010000100.1:0-4720 GCA_964542125.1 uncultured Gammaproteobacteria bacterium
AAAAGATTTAAATAGGCTCCGTAATTTCTTTGGGTGGAATTAATTGGTGTAAACTGACTTCTTCCTTCAGTTGCATCAGCTGCTAAGTGGAAAACCAATTCTGGTTTTGTCTCATTGATGTATTTTTCTGTCTTATCCCGCTCCTGAAGGTCTAGTTGGGTAAAAGAACTTTTAGGATTTACATTATCCTTATAGCCCCATGATAAATCATCTAAGCTAAGTACTTCATGTCCGTCATCTAAAAGTGAGTCAACCAAATGACTCCCCATAAAACCTGCTGCTCCTGTAACTAAAATTCTCATATAAGTATTATGAATAATAAAACCTAAAAATTCAACCTATTTTTGCTTTTTGAACAATGCAAGAAGTGTTCCTACTAAAATAAAACAAGCTGCGTAATATATTAATCTTTGTGCTGTAAAAAAAATCCAAAATGCAAAGAGCGGAATAGAAACTCCTATACATAAAAGGCCTAATAATGCAAAATCTGCGGACCTACGTCTTAGAATAAGCATACCCAAAATTACAATTAAAAATAACAAGTCTTGTATTTTCATTTATTTTTTTTTAATTAAAAAACTCCATAAGAAGAATAGTGCCATAGAAAAAAACGTAACAGCGCTCACAATAAAACCCATATTTACAAAAAGTTGAGGTTTGTAGGAAATTCTCAGGGTAATCTTACCATTTTTTGGCAAAATAAAACTGTTAAAATTATTGAAAGTTTTTGAGGATTTAATGTTGATGCCGTCATACTCTGCTTCCCATCCTGGATCATATGTTTCAGAAAAAACTAACACATTTCCTTTAATTGCGTTTTCAAGATTAACTTTAAACTCAACTGGACTAATTTGAGAACTAGCTATCTTTAGATTCTTTGCACTAGACCAAAAATGATCTTTATGAACTAGCGTAAAAACGCCAAGATGTTGAAATCTTACATCCTGGGAAAGATATGGTACTCCTTTCATTTCTTGTTTCATTTTTTTATATAAGGCTGGGCTATACTTTCTGTCCTCTAGAAATATTTCACCTAAGCTATCGTATGGGACAATAACGTACCCTACAGAAGAATCACTCAAAAGCTCATGTGTTTTTTCATTTTTGATTTTTTTATAAAGATCTGAATGGGTATACGTCTTTAAGAAATCATTTGCGGTAATTCCTGGATGTGTTTCTGAGTAGTATCCAAACCTTTGCATTTGCGGAATCCACAAGACCCGAGCAAATTTTTTGTCTGCTGTTAAAACTTTCTCTAATCTTACATATTCATCTGGAACGGTATGTCCACTAAGAGTACCAGATAAACCAGGAATTATTGCCTGGCGTATTAAAAATAACCAAAAACAAAAAAAGATTACTAAAAGTATGAGGGGTTTTTTATGAATTTTATTTTGGACTTTATAGAATACGTAAGGAATTAATATGGAATATGAAATTGCTGTTAAAGTGTAGAACTTTGTAGGATCTCTAAACATCTCCATTCCAGGGATGTGGTAAAAGATAAATAAATACAAATCACCAAAAGGCTCCTGTGCCCCTTTTGATAAAAATGCACCAAGCAAACCAAGAGTTATGAAGAATATAATATTTCGTTTTTCTTCTTTCTGTTTTACTTTTTTTAACGCAAAAAGGCTTACGTATGCAATAAGCGGTATAAGAAGAAATTCTGGCCTCATAAAATATATTTTCCCAAATAAATTCTCTGGCCAGTTTGGATGCAGCAATGAAATTGAATTTTCAAATGTAGCAAAACTAAAAAACCTAACCGAACCTGCTGCGTTATAAGCAGATCCCAGCTCGTTCAAAGGATTTTTTCTGTTTAAAAGAAACGGGATACTCCAAAATCCATTTAGTAAAATTCCCAAAACCACCGGAGAGATTACATTTAGAAGCAAATTCTTTGCATAAATCCTAAAATCTCTTAATTTAAATTCCTGGAAAACAAACAAAAGAAAATATAAAAAAACTCCTAAAAGAAGAACATATGCATACCTTAAATCAAGAAGGGCTTCTAGCCCAAATAGAAAGCCAGTCAAGATTATTCCTTTGTAGCTAAACTTACCTGAAATAATATTCATAAACATGTAAAGAGTAATTGGGGAAAGTGCATATGTTAAACCAATTAAAATTTGCCCTCCAGCTGCAATTGTTAAGATATAAGTATTTAATAAATACACAGCTGCTGTAACTATCCAGAATGTAGTTTTTTTAAAAACTTTTTTATGTAAATAATATGGGGAAATAATAGAAAGAATTAAAAATGGATAGAAAAATCCTAACTTTGAGACTATTATGAAAGGAAAATTCATCAAATGGCCTAAGACATATAGAGGAAGAGCAAAATCAAAAATGGTTGCCTGGTATATGGTAGAATTCATTCCAAACCCATTCCCCTTTATCCAATTCCACCCGTACCAAAAAGTATTATACTGACTATAATTACTAGGAAATGCATACCAATAATCACCCCCTGTAATTAAATCATTTAAAAACCATCCTCTAAATATTATGAAAACAAGGACAAAAAAAAAGAGAAAAGAAGAATGTTTAAATAAATTTTTCATATCTTTTGTGCAACAATAAAACACGATGGCATCAAATGAATAAAAAAAGGTATTTTATCTATTACCCTACTTATAAATGATGAGGTATTAATAAATCCGCTTTCATTTATAATCTTACAATTTTTGTCTCTAAGAATTTTCTTTAAATCTATTGGGTTAGTTACTACTATTGAATCGTCATCATATTCAAATACCTCACGTACGATTGGTTCAATTCTCTCAAACTTATCACTCCCTCCTAGAATTGACTTATTTAAAACTCTAAAAGAATTATGCACTCTATTTTTAAACCCATTAATTCGTCTGTGTCTAGTTTTTAAAATGGGGGTAAAAAAATTAGGGCATGCAACTATCAATACTCCTCCTTTTTTAAGTTTTTTTATCTGCTCTTCCAGATAATTTTCGGGCTCCTGTGTGTGTTCCAATACATTAAATGAACCTATGATATCAAAGCTAAAATTCTTGAATGGTAACTTTTTCCCATCATAATAATATATATTTTTTAGCTTCTTTTTCTTAGCGGATTTAACAAATAGTTCTGATATGTCAACCCCATAAAGATTATTAAACCCTTCAGTTTTAAGTTGATTAATAACCGACCCATTTCCACACCCCACATCTAAGAATTTTATTTTTTTATCTTTCGCATATCTTTTTACAGTGTTAATATATTTAGTATAAAAATTATCATCTAACTCATTTAACATGCTTAAGTATGTTTTGTTCTCGTAATTAAATTGTTTTATTTTTTGTTTTGAACGAATAAGCTTCATTGTCAAAATTGTATTTTTACCTACCCTTGTTTTTTTTATAGATTTAAATCCTAGACCAGTATATAATTTTTTTGCTATAAAATTTGAGTCCAGTACTTCAAGATATACATCTGAAGAAGGTACCTTTTGTATTATTTCTCTAAAGAGTGCTTTTCCAAAACCACTCCCTCTTTTACTTTCTTTTAATCCGCCGGTTATTAAATATTTTCCGAATACTTTTTTTATTACTGCATAGCCAATCTTTTCATTATTGTGCTTAAAAATATAACAAGTCATGTTACCAGCTTTGTTCATCTTCTTATAGGTTCTAAGATACCAGAAAATCTGCTGGCTGTGCGTAATTTTTGAGGGATTATTTGTCATGTAGCTTCTACATTCATTTCTTATGCTTCTTACAGTAAAAGCTTGAAGGATGTTTCTGATCGGGGACAGCTCAAATGTTTCCATTATGGTTGAGCTTTAGCAAAAGAATTGCATAGCTTTACAATTCTTTTTCTTTCTTGCGCGGTTAACGCCCAATGAACCGGGATGCATTCTTCTCTATCGTAAAAATATGTTACACCAGGAAGTTTTTCTTTACTTTTAGGAAACCCAGTATATGTATCGTTACGTCTATGAACTCTAGAAGTAGCAACATTGTTTTCCTGCATAAATTTTGCGAATTTATTTCTTAACTCTGCTGAAGGCAGAACTAAAGTATAAAGCCAGAAAGCGCCATTTTGTTTCCAGGGAGTTTGGGGGTGTATATAAAACGAATTGTCTATATTTTTAAGAAAAAATGATGCGTTCTCTCTATGTTTCTTAAGAATTGTTTTTATATGTTTCATTTGGGTAATACCAATTACCGCAGAAACATCATTCATGTGGAATTTATATCCATATTCTGGAATATCAACATCAATCCTAGAATCTCCAACAACTTTTGCTTCCCTATCTATTCCATACCACCTCAAAAGTTTTCCCCTTTTATAGTCACTTCTTTTTAATGTGGTAAGAATCCCCCCGTCTACTGTAGTTATGTGTTTAATTGCCTGTAGAGAAAAACAGGTGAAATCAGCAACGGTCCCCACTTTTTTACCTTTATATGAAGCCCCAAATCCATGAGCTGCGTCCTCAATTACTTTCAGTCCGTGTTTCTTTGCAATCCTCATAAGCTCATCAAGATCACAAATTGTTCCCCCCCAGTCAACGCACACAATTGCTTTTGTTTTTTTTGTTATTTTTTTCTCTATTGATGATGGATCAATAAGCCCATTTTCTGGAAACACATCTGCCCAAACTATCTTCGCACCAGCCGCAAGAATTGGTTCGTTAGTAGCAGAACAGGTCATGGGCGTAGATATAACTTCATCCCCTTCTTCAACATTTGCAAGTCTTAAT
>CAZITH010000101.1:0-4715 GCA_964542125.1 uncultured Gammaproteobacteria bacterium
TAGTTTCTGCCTCAAGGGGCTTAACCAAAACATTTCCAAATAATGGCTGAATTTTAGGTGCAGTAGATGTAGTTGTTTTAGTCATAGATTTGTCAAACAAGAGTATAGATTGCTAATTTTAGAAAAAAGTTGCCCCCTTGCCAAGTAGGTTTTCAAAAAAGCCTCAACATGAGTTGACAACTCTGCCTAAATTGGATACGCTCATAGAAGGAGATTTCTGGTCTCTTTTCTTTCTTTGGGCGGAAAAATACGCGTATGGGAATATTAAAGAATAAGTTTTTCATCATAGGAAACATTCTGCTTTTACTAGCTGTTATCCCAATTACTTTGTACGTAGTAAAACGCCAAACTGACCTTAGATCTAAAGCTGCACCCAGCACAGTTCTTAGTTTTTCACCAGCTACGGCCTCAACTACAGTAGGGCAGACTGTGAAGCTAGATGTTATGGTAAATCCTGGACAAAATATAGTTTCTATTGTAGAAATGACTATTAAAGTAGATCCTGATAAGTTTGATATTGTGTCTCTTGAGAGAAATGCTTCAGCGTTTTCTTCACTTCTCAAAGGTCCCACTATAAATAAAGATGGTACCGCCTACCTTTCTATCTCTACCAGTACTGAAGTCTCTAAGGCAATTCAGTCTACAACAAAAGCCGCAACTCTTACTTTAAAAGCAAAAGCGGCTACAAATGGTGCGCCAAGCATAGTGAAATTTAGCCAAGCTCCCCAAACAGATGTGCTTTCATTAGGAACTTCAGATGGAGCAACAGAAAATGTTTTGAGTAGCACTGATACTGCATCTATCACTGTTACAGGAGGGGGACAAAATAATGGAGGAGCTACCCCTAAGCCTACTTGTGTAGGACTAAATATAGATAAAGCCACCTCTGGAGTTTTGCCATATTCCCTTACATTTACCGGTGCAGGCTCTTCAAGCACTGGAACTATTACTAAAGTTACATTTAATTTTGGGGATGGGACTAGTCAGGACGTAACTTCTGGTGGAGGAATTGGAACAAATTCCGTAAATACGCAAATAGCACATACGTATTCTAACCCTGGGGTGTTTAACGCAACGGCACTCTTTACGGATAACGCAAACGCGGTAAGTGATATAGGCACGTGTACTACATCTATCACAGTTTCTGGCCCTGTTACACCTACTGCTACCGAAAGCGCCCAACTTACTCCAACAGCTACTGCCTCTCCTACTCTTGTTGTAGATGCTTCAAGTCCAACTCCAACAGTTACCGTAGCTGAACCTACACCCACACTCCCTATAACAGGTACGCTTCAAACTACGCTGACTATTCTGGGAGTAGCAGGAGCTACGGTAGGAATAGGCTTACTTCTTTTTATACTTTAAGAACTGACAAAAACGCCTCCTTCGGAATGGAAACTCTCCCAATAGTTTTCATTTTCGCCTTACCCTTTTTCTGTGCCTCAAGAAGTTTTAGGATCGCAGGACTGAGTGAAACGAAGGCCGAGAACCGCAAGCTTTTAGAAGTTACACTTTTAAAACACTTAAAAACGCCTCTTTCGGAATACTTACTCTTCCTATAGTTTTCATTTTCGCCTTACCTTTCTTTTGTGCCTCAAGAAGTTTATCCTTCCTAGTTCTATCTCCACCGTATAATTTTGCAGTAACGTCTTTTCTTAACGCAGAAATTTTTTCAGATGCAATAATTTTCCCGCCTACCTGCGCACGTACTGCAATTACAAAATTATGTTTCGGAATTTCCTCACTTAAAATCTCTACAATTCTTCTTGAGAATGAGTCTACTTCTGATTCGTGCACTATAAAAGATAACTCCGGGATATTTTGTTCATTCACAAAAATATCAACTCTTACAAGATTCGAGGGTCTAAACTCTTTAATTTCGTAATCAAAAGATGCAAATCCAGATGACGCGGACTTTATTTTGTCATAAAAATCATACACAACTGACGCAAGCGGCATATCAAATGAAAGTTTTACTAAGTTTTCAAAATATTCAGCGTTCGTTTGCCTACCGCGTCTGCTGTTAACTATTTCTAAAATATTTCCTACAAACTCTGCTGGTACATAAATTTCTCCATCTATAAAAGGCTCCAACATTTCCTCTGCACTATTGTCAAAGTCCTTAGGGCTTGTAATACTTTTTCCATCAATTTTATATTCAATAGTGGGCGGAGCAGTAAACACCTCAATTCCTTCTTCGCGTTCTAAACGTTCTATAACTATTTGAGAATGCAAAAGCCCTAAAAATCCACACCTAAACCCTGGTCCAAAAATAGTAGAGTGTTCAGAAGCTATAGTTAAAGCAGCGTCATTAAGTTTTAATTTATATATAGATTTTCTGAGTTGTTGAAATTCGCTGTTTGAGCTAGGGTAGATAGAAAGATACACAAAAGGCTTAAGCGGCAAAAACCCGGGGAGCGCTTCCCCAGGATTTTTTGTTGTTGTCATGGTGTCTCCCACTTTTGCCTGAGTAATATCCTTAATATTTGTAATGACATATCCTACTTCCCCGTTTACAATTTCTTTACTCGAAAAAAATGTTGGCTTCATAAAGCCCACATCCATAACTAAGGCTTTTGAGTTATCTGACAAAAATGTTATCTCATCCCCTTTTTCAATTTTTCCATTTTCTAGTCTTATATAAATAACAATTCCTCTGTGTTCATCATAAACTGAGTCAAAAATATATGCTTGTGTTGGTTTCTCTACGTCTCCTTTTGGCGCAGGTATTCTTTCAATAATTGCTGATAAAATGTCTTCCACTCCTTCACCGGTTTTTGCTGAGATATATAAAATCTCACTTTTTTCAAACCCTAAAGACTCCACCATATGTTTTTCTACTTCATCTACTCTTGCCATTGGAAGATCTATTTTATTTATTGCAGGAATAACTTTAAGCCCTATTTTTTTTGCGTAGTTAAGGTTTGCAACGGTTTGCGCCTGTATTCCTTTAGTAGCATCTACTAATAACACTGCTCCTTCACATGCATAGAGAGTTCTTACCACTTCATATGAAAAATCCACGTGCCCTGGGGTATCTATTAAATTAAGAATGTAATCCTGCCCATTTAAATGGTAGTTCATACGAACCGGCGCTAGTTTAATGGTTATTCCGCGTTCTCTGGAAATTGCGCTTGAGTCTAGGAATTGTTCTCCAATTACCTCTTCACGGATTGTTCCAGTTGAAACAAGGAGCCTATCAGCAAGTGTAGATTTTCCGTGATCAACATGGGCAATTATGGCAAAATTCCTTATATTTCTCATAAATTAATTTTCGACATAATACCAAAAGTCTCTGCTAAGTCCGAAAGGCGCAGCAAGAGTTATTGGTATAATGGCAAAATTCCTCAAATTATCTTTCATGGAAGAATTTAAGCGCTGTGAATAAGAATACAAGCACCGCAAACTTAATCACCATATTATACAATAATCAAATTGAGCTTATACCATTTTCAGGAAGTTTTTATATTACCTTTGGGAAGAATTTGCGGGCTTATCTTTAAACCAAAACGGATCTATATACCCTTCTGTTCCGGGAAAAGCAGCAATTCCAGACTCCTGATGTGTCCTTGAAACAACCCGTACCTTCAATAAATAAATTCCACTGTAATAGGGGTTGGGGGACTCAACATGAATAGGGTCACCTATGACTTCTACCTGCGCGCCATCAAATACTGCTAGATTTTCTACTCCGTCTTCTCCGACCCAAGAAAATGCTGGCTCATGTCTTAACACTACTCCGGCAATTTTAGGGTCAACAGCATCCTCAATTGTTCGGATCTCCCCTATCTGTATTGTGCTCGCAATTCCATCATTTAAATACTCTTTCCCTTGATCTTTTTCTCTCAACGTATCATAAAATGTATCTTTTACATATTCTAGAGTATAGCCTGGCAATTTTTTTATTGCTTGTCTTAGGTCAGAACCATTTTTAGTATATGAATCATTATCAAATCTTTTACCTGCGATTTGTACATAATCTGGTGCATGTATAAGATCGGGTGTAAACAAAGCGGAAGAAGCAATGGGAGACACAGAATCTATAGCAGAACCTTGAGTAGTTACGTTTTTACTTGAATCGTGTGAACATGCAGCGCCGCCAATTAAACTAAGCGCTAACACTCCACCTGCAAGAGAATTCCTTGCAGCTTTTGCTTGTCTAATAATTTTCTTACCTGTTGCTTCTCTTGTATTTCTCAATCTTTCCGCATTCATGTCTGCTAATATACATCAAAATTATTTATAAAACAATGTGTTTGTTTATTTACCGAAGGTCAAGCCGCGAAGAATCGAAGAGGATATTTTTTGGTTTTATAATTACCTGTTTTGGTCCTTTTTCCATATATCCCGCGTCCATTCCTTTAAATTTATTTTTCTTAATTATTTCTAAAGTTTTTTTAACATCTTTTTTTGGAATAAAAAGTGCATAATCCTGCCCCATATTGTATGTACCATACATTTCCTCATCCGTTAATTGTGCATGTTTTTGAATAAATTTAAATACTTCTTGCGGCTCAAATACCTTTTCTATTATGTATGTAAACGATCCTTTCCCTCTCATGATCTTTCTTAACCCATGACCAGAAATATTAACTAAATAATGAACGTCAACTTTTCTATCTAATAATTCTGCGGTTAATTTTGCGTAGATATTTGCTTTTGATAAAAGTAATTCACCATAGGTCTTTCCATTTACTAGTGTTTTATAACCTTTA
>CAZITH010000102.1:0-4628 GCA_964542125.1 uncultured Gammaproteobacteria bacterium
TAGGCCCGGTACAAGAGTACACTATAAATGAACTATCAGATACCGTATTAAAAGTATTTTTCCCAGATGGAAACATTCCAGATAACTTAATGCCTAGGCACCTACCACCCAGGCCCCTTGAAGTTTCCGATGCATGGTGTACAGTGGATAAAGCAGAAAAACTTTTAGGATACAAAACCACAGTTTCATTAGAGGACGGGATTAAAAAAATGCTTGAATGGGCTAGAAAAGTCGGCCCTGTCCCCTTCCATTATCTTGATAATTTGGAGCTTGTTTCAGAAGATACCCCCTCTACCTGGAAAGACAAGCTTATGTAAATTCTCTCTAAAATAAAATCTTAACTCTGATTTGATAATCACCCAAAATAACTTACAATAATAGTATGAGGATATCTCTAAACCATATTCTTCGTTTCACTCAAAATGTGAGATCCAGGATATTTACATTTTAATAAAAATGAAAATAGGAATTGATGTTTCACAATTGGCATTTTCAAAATCTGGTGTTGCTAATTACCTAGAACATTTAGTTGTGAACCTCCTGAAACAGGATACAGAGAATGAATATGTGCTTTTTTTTGCATCTTTGCGCAGCAGCTTTCCAGATTCAATACGACGTTTGAAATCTGAAAGAGTTTCAATTAAATCTGTAAAAATTCCCCCCACTCTACTTGATCTGCTTTGGAACAGGTTTCATGTATTTCCCATTGAGTGGTTTATTGGAGATATAGACTTTTTTATCACCTCGGATTGGACGGAGCCGCCCGCTCTGAGGGCAAAGAAAGCTACTATATTATATGACCTTATTGTTTACAAATACCCTCAAGAAACAGCAAAAAAAATTGTATCTACTCAAAAGCAAAAACTTAAGTGGGTTAAAAAAGAATCCGACATAATATTTTGCATATCCGAATCTACACTGCGTGACGCAGAAGAAACTTTAGGATTAAGGAAAGAAAAACTAAAAGTTTTGTATCCTGGTATGTAAAATGGAGGTATTTAATTGAAAATACCGTTAACTCTTGGCGCCACCTCGCTTTGCTCAGTGTTGCCAGAGACTCCCGGTATTTTCATTAAAAATAAATATAAACTAGGTATTTAAAGGAAATTTTTATGAAAATTGGTATTAACGGTTATGAAGCAGTAGTTCCAAGATTTGGATTTGATGAAGACGGGCTGCCTAACAGAGTAGGCAGTTCAGAAGTATGTTTCCAACTCTTAAACAAGCTTCATAAAATCGACTCAATAAATAGCTACGTTATATATCTTCCTTTTGCACCAACCTCAGATCTTCCAGGTGAGACAGAAAAGTGGCAATACAAAATTATTCCTGCCAAAAGACTTTGGACTCTTTTTGCTCTTCAGAAAGCTGCAAGAAAGGATAAACTTGATATATTTTTTAATCCCACACATTATTCCCCATTTTTCTTAAACTGTCCGCAGATAATAACTATTTTAGACGTTTCTTATAAATATTTTCCTGAGCTTTTTAAGAAAAAAGACTTGTACAAGCTTTCACTGTGGGGTAAGTATTCGGTAAGAAATGCCTCAAAGATACTTACAATTTCTGAGCACAGTAAAGATGATATAATGAAAGAATACGGGGTTTCACCCTCAAAAATTTCTGTTTTGCACGTTGGTATTAAGGATGAAGTTATTTCAAAAATGACAAAAGAAGAGTTTTCAAAAAAGTATAATGTACATACTCCCTATATCCTGTTTGTGGCGACAATTCAGCCGCGGAAAAATATAAAAAAACTTATAGAGGCGTTTTCGGTTATTGCTGATAAAAACAAAGATGTAAATTTGGCAATTGTTGGAAAAAAAGGATGGATGTATGAAGAAATTTTAACAGCAGATAAAGAATTTGGAGTTGAAAAAAGAGTATCATTTTTTCATGACGTTTCAAATGAAGATCTTCCATTTTTTTATAAATATGCTGAGTGTTTTGTTCTGCCAAGCCTGTATGAAGGTTTTGGTCTCCCTGTTTTAGAAGCCATGAGATATGGCTGCCCAGTTATAACCTCTGATATAAGTAGTCTTCCGGAGGCAGGCGGGGATGCAGCTTTATATGTGGACCCAAATAATGTTTCTGATATATCTGAAAAAATAGATAAGGTATTAAATGATAAATCTCTCAGGGAGCGCATGATCAAAAAGGGACATGAACAGGTAAAAAAGTTTTCCTGGGAGAAAGCAGCAAAAGAAGTACTTGAGACATTTAATGAATTCAAACCACATGAATAGAATAATAAGAAGATTAAAAGCAATTATGCTGGAGGCTGATAATATGGTCCTTAGATGGGCAGGACATATTCCGTCTCATCATATAAGACGCCTTTGTTACAGAATTGAGAAGATGGAGATAGGATCTGGCTCTACAATTCACATGGGAGCAGTTTTTTACAATGTAGGAAATATAAAAATTGGAAAGGATACAATAATCGGAGAAAATGCTGTACTAGACGGAAGAGAGAAGCTAATAATTGGGGATCATGTTGATATAGCGTCAGAAGTCATGATTTATAACGCTGAGCATGATGTTCACGATGACTCCTTTAAGGCGATTATAGCTCCAGTAGAAATTAAAGACTACGTATTTATAGGGCCTAGGGCTATTATCCTTCCCGGTGTCACAATAGGAAAAGGAGCCGTGGTGGGTGCAGGTGCTGTGGTAACAAAAGACGTTTCTGAATTTGAGATAGTTGGTGGAGTGCCAGCTAAAAAAATCGGAGAAAGAAAAAATAAAGATCCGCATTATAAATTGGGAAGAGCTGCATGGTTTAGGTAAATATGAAAAAAATACTTTCCTTTCTTTCTCAAAACGTTTTATTTCTTATCACTCTTTTTATTCTTGCGTTTATTCCTCTGTACCCTAAGCTTCCATTGGTTGATATAAAAAATACCTGGGTGTATGTGAGGGTTGAAGATTTCCTCATTCTGGGAGTACTGGTTTTATGGGCTTTTCTTTTTGTTAAAAAGAAGGTAAGCCTTAAGACCCCTCTTACGATTCCTATTTTTGCCTTTTGGATACTAGGGGCAATTTCAACAATCCACGGAATCATACTTATATTCCCAAACGTAGCAAATGTTTTTCCAAATGTAGCCTTCTTATCCTACTTAAGGCACATAGAATACCTGAGTTTATTTTTTGTAGGATTCTCATCAATTCGCAGTAAAAAAGCGCTTGCTCCATTAATAACTACGGTTGCCCTGACGCTTCTTGCAGTCTGTTTGTATGGTTTGGGGCAAAAATATCTTTCTTTTCCGGCCTTTCTTACCATGAATGAAGAGTTTGCAAAAGGGGTCCCTATTCACTTATCCGCACTTTCAAGACTTCCTTCAACATTTGCCGGACATTATGACCTAGCAGCGTATTTAGTTTTAATAGTTCCCATTATAGTAGGTCTTATTTTTGGGGTGAAAAATTATGTTATGAAATTTTTACTGTTTTCTCTTGTTGTCTTAGGGTTTGGAGTAATGGTTTTAACTGTTTCCAGAGTCTCATTTTTTGTGTTACTAATTTCAATTCTTCTTATTCTTTTTTATCAAAAAAGAAAAGTGGTGTTATTTTCTATTCCCGTTTTGCTAGTTTTTCTTGTATTACTGTTGTCAGTAAAATCATCACTTTTGCAACGTTTTGATAACACGGTGAAAGAAGTAGATGTTATGGTAAACGGGCATACAGGAGAAGCTGTGGGAAATGTGTCCTATGTGCCGGTAAAATACTTCTTTGATAAGGGAGTGAAGCTCCAGAGGGTAGATGACAGCAGCCAGTTGGTAAAAGCAATAAATGGTGATTTTGAAACTGAAGCAACAGCTCCTGCAAAAATTCCCTTTTACTTATTAATGGAGCCTTCCACTATGGTCCCATTAGTTACTGCGTCAAATGTTTCAAATGGAGAAACTCTTCCCCAAGGAACAGGGTATGTTAATTTAGCGCTTTCACCAGTTGTAAAGCGTGTGGGTAATTTTTTCTACGGACTTTCTCCTGATATTGTTGGTTCATCAACATCTTCTGCTCAATACGTAAATTTCCAAGGAGATTTTATTGTAAAAAAAGCCTCAGCTTATGATTTATCCTTTACCACCAGATTTCAGGGTGAATGGCCGCATGCACTAGAGGCATTTTCTAGAAATGTATTTTTAGGCAGTGGATATGGGGCGGTAAGTCTTGCGGTAGACAATAATTATTTAAGAATGCTCGGTGAGATTGGATCCTTAGGAACGCTTGCGTTTCTTTCTATATTCTTAGCCACAATTCTTTCTATTAAAAAATCCCTTGCGCATATTGAATCAAAATTAGCAAAGAGTTTTCTTATTGGGTATATTGCAGGAGTAATCGGGCTATTACTAAATGCATATCTCATAGATGTTTTTGAAGCCTCAAAAATTGCGTATACATTGTGGACGCTTACTGGTGCTGCATTGGGAATTACATACATATACAGTTCTCAGAAAATTGATGTTTATAAGGAGCTAAAAAAAGCATTTACATCTGTCCCTGCAATGATAGGTGGGCTTGCAGTAATTAATATCTCCCTTTTCACGCAAACATTATCCAATTATTTCGCTGGTCAAGATTACACGTGGTTTAGGCAGGTAATTATTTGCAGCAGCGTAGATTCT
>CAZITH010000103.1:0-4596 GCA_964542125.1 uncultured Gammaproteobacteria bacterium
TCCAGAAGAAGGACTTTCATTTTCAGCATCATCAATCGTGGTAACCTGCTCTACTTCTCCATCCAACTTTTGTTCATTGGTTGGGGGATCCTCATTACCTCCTTCATTTCTACCTTCATAACCTATTGGATAAAGTATTCCTGCAGCATATCTAGTTACTGGATTCTCTGTCAAAATATCTTGATTATTGGGCCCAACAAACTCTGAATTAATACAATCAATAAGGTAAGAACGGGCTTCTGCAAATTTATTTTGATCTTCATTCATTGCTTTATTTTTGCAAACTCTTTAATCCTCAACTGGTATTCATCATTAAGATTTTTTGACATAAGGACATACAGTTTCTCTCTCGCCCTTGTCAAGGCGACGTAATTTACTGACTCTGAATAATTTCCTACAAAGGAATTCAGGTCGGTATATATAATAATACTATTCTCTAGACCTTTATACGATTGAACTGATGCGTAGTATAATTTTTCGTTAATTGGTTCGGTAATATTGTTTTCGTCCATTTCCGAAAGAAACCTCGGCACTTTCACACCAGTTGCGAATAAAGACATTGTTCCCGTACTGTGGGGTGTTAACAATGTTATTGAAGATGGTGAGATTGATTCTTTGGATATTAAATCAGCAATAAGCTCTACAGTTTTTAAGGCCATATCGGTCTCGTTGTCACATAACTTAAATTCAACTCTAGGACCTTCAATGCGCGTTTTTCCTGCAGGAAAACCTGAAACTATAGTAGCTTGTGTTGCAATTTGGAGAGTGTTTCTAACGTTTAAATCTAATTTGTATTCCGGAGCTCCCAATCTTTTTAATTCTTTGTATGCCTCAAGACTGAAACGGTTAAAAAGTTTTGCTTGTCCGCCTGGATCTAGGAAAACCGTCCAGTTTCCATTTTTTAATCCACCTTCCAATAAGCAGTCAAGAGCAAGTAGATAATTCTCGCAAAGCAGATCTTGACCCTCATCTATAATTAGACAATCATATTTCTCTATCAGGGATTTTTCGATGGCATTAATAAAAAAAGTTGGCAAAATTTCATTATAAATCTCTGTTGCTGATTTGCCTGCTGAAGTCCTATCAAATTTTAGTTTCAGCTCTGGCAATTTATTTATTTCTCGAAAGAAATATTTATGGATGGAAGAAGCTGTTAAAAAATCGTTTTTTGGATCTATTTCTTGAACCTCTTTTTGAAGACGAGCTCCTAATAGTCGATTGAAACACAAAAGAAGAGTTTTTTGTTTACTAAAAAAGTTTCTTCTCGCTTTCTCTATTGCTAGGAGTGTTTTACCAGTTCCTGCAGCACCAGTAAAAATTAGCCTTGGATTTCCTTCCATTTGATCAAGCGCCCTGTATTGTTCCTGTGTAAATTGCGTTATTTCATTTTCGGTTTTTGAAATCTCTGCCCATAAAGGAGTCGCTATTTCAAAATCTCCCCTGAAATAGTTAATTATTTCAGATTTAGAAAGATTTGAATTTTTGTGATATGTCGGTGTTTTTTTACGCCAATAGCTAGATATCCTTTCTATATAAACACTTATTGGTCTAGAGGAGTCATTTAAGTCGTAAACAATTAAGTCATCCCATTCTGGTGATTGTGTGGAAAATTCGATATCAGGGAAGAGTACGCCATAACCAAATAAATACCCATGTTCCGCTCCAAATTTTGCTTCCAAATCCTTCTTCAATGAATACATTGCTGTAGACACTTGAACAAATGGCCCCTCAACCTTACGATTTTCTTGACCATATCGGTCTTTAAATAACCAATTACCATTTTTCCGTTCAACCCTACCGCCCTTGACTTCTAAACACAGAATTGTGTTCTTTCCCACTAGCACAAAATCTATTTCACCCTGTCTTTTACGGGAGTGTTTTGAAAGGCCCAAGGAATGAAGACATGTATATTCAGACAATTCGGTTGACTCTTTTAATAAGTCAAAAATTTTCTTTTCAGCATTACTAGTAACATCAGGGTTAATAAATGGTGGAATCATTTTTGCCATATTTAAACATCATCCTCCGTTAATAATTTATTAGTCATATCAATTGGAACTTGTGACACCTCATCGTCTATTGAAAATACACGTGCAATTCGAACGTGAGATGACACTTCATCAAGTTTATTTCTTAAAACAGGATCATCAATAATGCTGTCAGGTGAAACATATGATTGGGTAATTTTTTTTGCTAGGTATCGACCAATATTAATTCTAGAACCGTGTATTTTTCGGGCAGCATCCTTTACCGCTTCGATGTTTTCTTTTAGCTCAGTATTGTTTGTTAGCATAGCGATTATATCAACAGGAGCATAATTATCCTCATCAGGGCATACAGTAGTACCATCAAGCCAGTTTTCAATAGTAACAACTAGTCTAACCAATCTAACTTCATCTAATGCCTTTTTCAACCTTCCGGGACCAAAATAATTTTTCTCCTTATACTCGATTAAAGCAGTTCTCCAAAGTTCTGATAATTTAATAAGTTCGATAATTTTCGGATCATGTTCGTAGTAGCTAACGAGCTCATCAAAAATGGTTTTCTTATCACTCAAGAAGGCAACCTCGTCTCCTTCAGAAAGACTGTTAACTGTTTTTGTTTCAATTGTTTCATGCTCCATATCTAATACTTTTATTTTATGACCGGTTTGGAATAAGGCTTGTGATCCATCGGAAAATAAGACCATTTTTGCGTTTACCATTTCAGATTTCCCGCTGTTTTGGTAGGTTGGCAAAATTTTTGTCAATGTAGTAGAAATCATTTTTTCAAGATCAAATATTTCTGTTTCATCGACCGTTTGGATAGGATTATGCGAAGCATTTTCGAGGAGTTCAATTGGAATTTTTAAAATTCCTGCTCGGTATTCAAGGTCTCTATACCGCATATAATGCCGGATATTATTGAGAAGCGAAAGTTCAAAGCTCTTCTTTTGGAGAGGGTACAGTAATATAAAATTCTTTTCAACTCTAGGTTCAACCATAATAGTATCTGTTAATGTCGGTTTAAATGTCCATATAATTGCATCGCACCCAACTGCTTGCGTAAGTTTATCCGTCACAATTATTTTTGAGCGAAGAGAAGGGAACCCTAATCTGTTAAGTTCAGCAATAATTTTTTCTTCAGTAATTGTGTTTGTAGATGAAAATTTCGAGTTTGTAAGTACACAAACTTTTCCAAATACATTTTCTCTTATAAGTAATGCAGCTTGATTGCATTTTTCAGAGTATCCTTTAAACGAATCTACAACAAATTTTAGTTTTTCCAACAACTCTAGGGCTTTATTTCTGAATTCTTCCGGAAGAATGCCATTTTCAGATATCTGTAGTCGTTCATCTAGATAAGCAATATCTTCAGCACATGTTCTTTTCCCATTTTTATTAAGTATTATGTCAACAGAATCCAGGGAAATAGGAGATTGATAGGCTAGACTTGCGATACTTGCTAAATGAAAAGTTATTTTTTGTAAATAAAAATTTCCGTAATCGTTACATAATAAAAACAAATACCTAACAAGTGTTTGAAGCAGATTGTGTTGTTCAAGTGTCAAGCCATTCGGATAAGGAACCTCCACAGGCAAATCTGCATATCTAGCTAATTTATAAGGAATTAAGTTATGATTTTCGACTACCACAAACAAGTCGTTGCTTGAATTGATGGGCTTCCGGATATATTTATAATCCTCAAGTATTAGATCAGCAAAATCTTCCTTAGACCATATCCAAATATTGAAACCTAAGCCACTATCTAGTTTGTCTATAGAATCAAGCCTGTCGTAATTTTGTAACCAATAAATATCCTCTAAATTGTATTGGGTTCTAATTGACGACAATAAACTTCCATTATTTAATACTTTTCCCCGCGCATCAACGAGAAGGTTTTTTATAGAAGGTTCTGCCTGCAAAATGTCATCTGCCGTTGATAGGCTCGAAACAAAATAGAACAAGAAGGCTCTTTGTATGTTGTCCCTTCCCAAACGTTGACGTTTTTCAGATGTACATTTAACAGAAGGAAACATATCAAAGAAAGCAATCCCGTTTATAGTGGTTTCTTTTAATAACTCTACAAGTCGAGATCTTTCGCTGGCAATTAGAAACGGGGAGTAACCAGACAAACCTATTTGTCTTAAATTAGAACCGAGTAATGATTTTAGAGTATCTTTTACGTTTTCTTTTGCCCTTTTACTATCATATGAATCAGCTGTTGTTTTATTGCCTTGGTATTTTGAAAGTTCAGAAAAAAATTGAAGAGGAATTTCCTCGGATGTATGATATTTGTCATCATATGAAATCTTAAACCGTTCAATATTGTCCACACTATTTAAAATGATTCCTCCATAATGTACAACCTTCCCATTGTATTCAACTAATTCCCCAGGCATAAAATCATTTTGTTTTAATTTGGCATTGCTGATGATGGTAGATTTATAAGTAGCAATACCCATTATTACAAGGAGATAAATATCTAGTAAATCTTCTTTGGAATGAAAAATTGCTATGCTTTTACTTGTATCATCTAACACATTGTTTTGAATTAGAAGCGCGTTAAGCATTTCATATCCACCAATATGAATCGTGTTGCCACTTACAGAGAGCT
>CAZITH010000104.1:0-4489 GCA_964542125.1 uncultured Gammaproteobacteria bacterium
CTGCAATTTCATCTCAAAAACTTACAGTGAAAAGGACAATTGTTCTCAAAAAAGGAAAAATCCAGAAAACTGACATGTCTCTTTCTTTTAACTCAGGAGATTTTGTCTTTGATAAAACTGGAAAGCTTTATAGCTATATAGATTCTGAGACCGAAGACTTATTTGAAAAAACATACAGAATAACTCTATCCCCAACGCTTGATGACCTGTACCCTACACTTTCAGAAAAAACTGTATTTATCTACAGCCCAAAACTTTCTGGTGTTATAGCAGTACGCGCTGGTAAGGATCAAAAAATTATTATAGATAGAAATGCCCGCGCTATCCACGTAGAAGAAACTCCTCATGTTACAAAAAACACCTACGAAGACTTCCTAACTGTTCAGGTTTTTAACACCATAAAGGAGGCGTGGGAAGCAAAATGGTAGCTCTTATTTCTTCATTATTATTCTTTCTTTTACCTACTTTTCTAGGAAGACCACTCATAAGGTTTTTTTACAGAAAAGAGCTTACGTATCCTTTTATTAGCTACTTCATAGTAGGAAGTATAATGCTATATCTCACGCTTTTTGCGGGATTTGCGCTTAAGCAATTTATACCACTTTTTGGGGGGCTTACCCTCATACAGGAAGTCATTTTCTTTTTGTCATTTATAATTCTTCCTCTTAATCTTCTGGTTTCTCAAGAAGATATTGATGTGCGTTCTTACGTTCTTCCAGCGGGAATATCTGTAGCTCTTGCGGGCATTGTATTTGGAATATGGCAACTACACTCTCCTTATTCTTTAAACTGGGATTTATATGAACACCAAACGCTCACAAATAGCATTCTAGGCGGGAAAATTAATCTTATCCCGTCCCTTCTTACTGATACCTTTGGGTTTAACGGATACTCTACCCTTTTTCATTCCTTAGTTGCTACATCTCAAGCATTTTTTAATATGCCTGTACTTTCATACTGGACTACAATTTCATTTTTTCATCTTACGATTGCGATATTTGCTTCCTATGTTTTAACCAAAGAAATTTCCAACAACAAACTCATAGCTTTTATTGCTTCTCTTATCACGGCATTTGCTTTTGACTCAAGCATTTCTTATACCACTCTCTTTCTTATTCCCCAAACGTTTACCGCTCTTCTTTTTGTATTTTTATGTACTCAACTTATTTCTGAGGCAAAAAACGGGAGGACCATGAATCCTGTGTTAATAGTTTTTTCTTCTCTTTTCTTATTCATAAACCACTATATAGTTGGCTTACTTGCTGCATTTTCTTACATCACTTCTTATTTGTATATAAGATTTTCTCAGGAAATTGAGAAGCGAGTACGTGTACAACATCTTCTTACGGGAGGACTTTTTATCTGTCTTATGGGAATTATTTTTTCTTCAAGTATACCTTTAGGGTTTATTAATTCTGGAGAAGCTCAAGACTACGCGCTAAACCTGACAGACAAACTCAACATCATGAGACAGTCATATGGATATTTGCTGCTTCTCTTACTTCCTCTGGGAATTTCAAGTGTCATCTTTGCAAAAAAACGAGTTGAAATCCTTTTCCTGTCCCTTTTACTTTTCTTAGTAAGTATAGTTTTAATGCAGGTTCCTTACACCGTAAAGTTCTATACACTTACAAGATTTTTTGTTGACGCGTTTCTTGCAATTGGAGCGTACACCATTCTTAAAAGAATGAATGCGTTTTTCAAAATACTTTCTGTGTCAGTCTTAGTCATAACACTTCTTAGCATATTTATAACTAATACTATTGCGTGGAAAGGGATCTTGAGATACCAAGATTTATATGTACAGGTCTCAGATGAAGAGATAAAGGCAGCAGAATTTTTACATAAAACCTACTCCTCTTCTGATGTATTCTTAGTTTCTGATCCTGCAACTCAAAACATTTTAGAGCCTCTTAGTGGAATAAATTCTCAGGGGGGAGCCTACACTTCTAAGGAAACTAGAAAAATCCTATCAGAAATTAATAAGGAAAAAGACACGAAAAAAATTTCCAGCGACCTATACAAAATAAATGACAAAATTGGGCCTACAAAGGGCAAAAGACTGTTTATTCTGTCTGGAAGATACTTTGAGTGGCAGAAAAGTCTAGAAACTCAAAAAATGGCATTTTCATACAATGTTTGGAACCCTTCTTCACTTACACTTAATGATATTAAGTACATAGACAGCCTGCTTTCAGATTCATCCCGTTTTAGACTCTTGTATCTTAATAGAGACGTAGCGATTGTTGAGGCTAATCAGTAGCTAAGCGAGCTTGACTTAACCTATAGTATTTGATATAATTTACACTATGTATAAAAATAAAAAAGTTTCAATTATTATTCCTTGCAAGAACGAGGAAGCAGCTCTCTACACTATGCTTCAAAATGTCCCCTCTTTAGTTGATGAGGTCATCGTGGTTGATAACGGATCTACAGATAGCACTGCTTTTGTAGCAAAAACCATGGGGGCAAAAGTAATTAAAGAGAAAAAAACCGTTAACGGCGTGGGGTATGGATACGCTCATATGGCAGGAATGAAAAAAGCAAAAGGAGACATTGTCATAGCACTTGATGGTGACAATACTTATCCTATAGAAAAAATTCCAGAAATTCTTAATTACATGGAAAAAGTAAAGGCTGGATTTGTATCATGTTCTAGATTTCCTCTTTTAGATTCAAAGGCAATCTCCCCTCTCAGGCAGTTAGGCGTAAGGATCTTAAACCTTGAAACCTCACTTTTTTTTAATTACAGAATAAAAGACGTGCTTTCTGGAATGTGGGTTATGAACCGTGAAGCAATTAAAAAACTTAATCCTACATCAGGAGATTGGAATTTTTCCCCTGAAATTAAGATCCTTGCAATTATGAATCCTGAAATACATTTTTCAGAATATCACATTTCACATGCTGTAAGGTTTAATGGGGTAAGTAAGCAACAGATCTGGGAAACTGGATTCAATCATTTACAATACATTGCTCTTTTAAAGTTAGACTATATGAAGGAAAAAATTCCAGATTTTAATGTTTTCTATATGTTTTCTAAGGCAAACGGCGCAACAAAACAGGCTCTTTCTAGACTCTCAATTTAAATATGAGAATTTTACTTATTACTCCCTATTTTCATCCCCACAAAGGGGGAAGTCAGCAGTACGCTGAAGAACTCTATGCTACTCTCATGCAGCAAGATAAAAGCATAAAGGTAGATGTACTCACTTACAACACCGATAACTCTAAAAGCGTGGAGGAATATAAGGGTTTTACCATTTACAGAGTCCCATGCAAACAAATTCTCCCTGGACAATTTGCTATTCCTAATTATGTTGCGCTTACAAAACTGATTCAAAAACTATTTGCACAAAATAGATATGATTTTATAAACAGCCACACCAGGTTTTTTGAAACTTCATGGTGGACTCCATTTGTAGCATCACATTATCATACAAAGTCCATTCTTACGGATCACTGTGCAAGCCACCCAAACCACAAAACAAAATTTGTTACCGGGATTTCATACCTGGTAGACAAATTCATTGCACCTTTTTTCATAAATAAATATGATTATGTAACTGTTACAAATAAGGCAACTCAGGATTTTTTATTTAGCCTTACTCAGAAAAAAACAGACATAATTTATGGAGGAGTTAATACTACCCTTTTCAAACCACACACAAGAAAAAATAAAAGAAAAATTTTAAATATTCAAAAAACTTTTTCAAATAGAGATGTTGTGGTTTCATTTGTGGGGCGCATGATCTACTCCAAAGGTCCTGACATGCTTTTAAAAGCTGCACAGAAAGTCACTAAAAAACACAAAAACGTATATTTTATTTTTGGCGGAGACGGAGCACTTTACAACACGCTTTCCCAGAGTGCAAATAGCCATATCTTTTTTACAGGCGCGCTAGACAAAGATCAGGTTTCCAAACTTTTCTCCCAAACAGATATAGTAGTTCACCCTTCTATCCACCACGAAGGTTTCCCAAATGTGATTCTGGAGGCAGGTTCTTCAGGGTGCGCAGTAATAGCAACAAGTATGGGCGGAACGTATGAAATTATAAATCCAAAAACAGGAATTTTAGTAAAACCTACTATTAAAGCTATTGAGTCAAAAATTGAGCTTTTAATTAAAAATAGAACTATGCGCTTGAGACTTGGAAGAAATCTGCGCAACTGGATTTCTCAAAAATATGAATGGAAAAAGATTGCAAAAACATATAAAACGTTTCTTTCCGAAAGCAGTCAAAGAAAGAACTTATCTTTCCCATCCATGAGGATTTCGGGTATACCACGAAACTGAAGAATCAATACTCTGAGAAAGACTGTGCTCTGGACTCCAGCCTAAAACTTCTTTTGCACGCGCAGTATCAGCAACCATTTTTGCATACTCTCCGCGTCTCTCTTCTCCTTTTTCTTTTGGAAGTGTTTTTCCGGTCTTTTTTTCTACTTCTGTAATTATCTCTAAAACTGAATCCCCAGTTCCAGTTCCAAG
>CAZITH010000105.1:0-4485 GCA_964542125.1 uncultured Gammaproteobacteria bacterium
TCTTCCGAAAGTGGCGGTAAATTAATCCTGATAAAGTTTCCATCAATTATGGGATTTAATCCTACCTGTGCGTCAGCTATTCCGCGCTCAATTTCCCCTATAACTGAATGGTCAAAAGGAGTTATGACTAACGTATGAGCATCCTGAACATGAATAGTAGATAATTCCATAACTCTTAAAGGCGTTGTCCCGCCATAGGCCTTAATCACAATATTTTCCACTAAAGAAGGGGAAGCTTTTCCAGTTCTAACTGTAGCAAAATCTGCACGCAAAGAATCTAAATTCCTCTGCATTTTTTGTTTTACTGAATTTTGAATATCCATAGGTGAAAAGATACCAAAAAAATTCTGTTTTTACAATAGTCACTGATTTAACAGGCTTTTTCCAGACATAACTCTTAGCACATCAAAAACCGTTATAAGAAGCATTAAAGACAATAAAACCGCAAGGCCTATGGCATGAGAAAGGGTTTCATATTTAGGATTTACCTTTTTCCTAAACACTGCCTCTATTATTATGAAAAATAGTCTTCCTCCGTCTAGTGCTGGTATAGGAAGTACATTTAAAACCGCAAGATTTATAGATAAAAGCCCCACAAACCACAGCGTAGCATTTACTCCGTAAGACACAGCTTGTCCTGTAAGCTGGGCTACTCCCACAGGACCTGCAACACCTTTAGGTTTTTGTCCGTGCAGCACTATGTCAGAAACCATCTGACCCAGCCCCTGAACAATAAGCCAAGAAAACTTAAGTGCCTCAAGTGTGCCAAAAAAAGGCGCTTCATACCAGGTATATTTTTTTATCTCCACGTTTGAAATTCCTACACCCACCGGACCTTCTCCTTTAGGGTATGTGGTTCTGGGTGTAACAGAAATAGTAAGCGTCTTACCACCTCTTACTACTGTTAATGTTACTTCTTTCCCTAAATTTTCCTTTACCGTTTTTATAATTTCCTCAGTTTTAAGAATATCTTTCCCGTTAAGTTGTGCTATTTCATCCCCGGTTTTAAGACCAGCTGACTCTGCTGGACTCCCCTTTAAGATATCTGTAACGTGAATATTTTTAGTGGGAAGTGCTACTCCCTGTGTTGCAAATAGGTAAGAAATTAAAACTACTGCAAGAAAAAAATTCATAACCACTCCCGCAACTACCACAGTAAAACGCTGCCATATGGGACGCGCAAAAAATGCACGCTTCAGGTCTTTTCCGGAAATCTTCTCTTCTCCCTTTTTAAGGTCTTTCACAGAACCGCCGCCAGCTGAATCTTCTCCAAATAACTTTACGAATCCTCCTACTGGCAATAAATTAATAGAGTATAAAGTTTCTCCTTTTCTCACCCCAAATACCCTAGGTGGAAATCCAAATCCAAACTCCTCTACTTTTATCCCTAATTTTTTTGCCACTAAAAAATGCCCCAGCTCATGAATGAGAACTAAAACTGAAAGGATGAGGACAAACGCAATGATGGTAGTAAGCATAACCGTACCATTATACATAAGAAAGGGAATTACTTAAATATGTCAAAAGGCCAAGTTTGTGAAGAAGGAATTTACTCCTTTCCGAGTTCTACTCTGGAAAATCTTCCGAGGGTGATATTTTCTCCTAATTTTGCAATTGTTTCAGTGATAAGATCTGAAATCTTTTTAGAAGCATCTCTGATATATTCTTGTTCTAGAAGCTCTTTGTTATTTTTTGGGTTCATGGAAGATACCTGAAGGGCTATTTCATGCGCTAATGTTTTATATTCATCAGTTCTTGCCACAAAATCTGTTTCACATAAAAGTTCTACTAAAACTCCTATGCGTCCACCATGCACATAAGACTCAACAAGTCCGGAATTAGTCTCTCTATCTCCTTTTTTTGCAGCTTTCTCAAATCCTTTTTTCTTAAGATACTCTTCTGCTTTTTTGAGGTCTCCTTTTGATTCCTCAAGTGCTTCTCTGCAGTCAGCAATCCCCGCACTTGTTTTCTCCCTTAACTCTTTAATTAATTTTGTGTCTATTGTCATATTATTTGACAAAACGAATACAATTTTAAATTCGTTTTGTCACCCTGTGTTATTTCCACACAGGGTTACCTTATTCCTTCTTAGCTTTTTTTGCCTCTTTAGCCGCTTCCTTTTCTTTTGCGGCGGCCTCTTTTTCAGCAGCTTTTCCTGCTTCTTTTTTACCCTCAATCCACGCGTCTATTAAGAAGTTCGTGATAAGTTTTATGGATCCTACTGCGTCATCATTTGCTGGAATTGCATAATCTATAAGGGAAGGGTCTGCATTTGTATCAGTTATTCCCACTGTCTCTACATCCATTTTTTGAGCCTCAGAAACCGCTGTATCTTCACCCTGAGTTCCTATAATAAATAGTGCGTCAGGAATATCTGTCATTTGGGAAATTCCGCCATAAAAGTCTGTTAATTTTTGCTTTTCTTTCTCAAACATGAGCTGTTCACGCTTTGTGTACTCTTCTTTTTTGCTGGTGGATAAAAGTTCTGTTATGTCTTTTAATTTTTTAACGTTTTTAGAAACTTCTGAGAAGTTTGTGAGTGTTCCGCCCACCCATCTAGCAGTAATGGAGTATAATTTTCCTCCGCCTTCTTTTAGACCGCGTCCTACTTCTTCATCTACTATAGCTTTTGCCTGTCTTTTGGTTCCTACTACTATTAAAGAACCGTCTCTTTTAGAGAGTCCCTTTACGTATTCTGCCGCTGCTAAAAGTCCTTCGCGGGTTTTTTCTAGGTTTATAATGTGGACATTAGAACGGGATTCAAAAATATATTCGTCAGCCTTTGGATTTCTACGGTTAACCTGATGTCCAAAGTGACATCCTGCTGTAAGTAATTCTTCAAGTGTTATGTCTCTCATGTTTATAGTCTTTAAAAAGGGTGAATAAAATACCGGAAGTCTCTCAATGAGAGTAAACCGTATAGTTTTTGCCCTCCATTCAGCAAAGTAGATTCAAAACTATATCAGCTGAATGTGTGAATTTCTTGACTCTTGCAAGTCTAAGATTAAAGTATTATACGTCATCCTTGACTTAAAAACAAGTTTCTTCCATACTATTTTTGTGGTTAAGAAAACAAGAGGAAAAAATATACCCAAAACTCATAAGCACAAAAAGAGAAAACCAAACATTTTTTGGAAACGTGGAACCATAGCGTTGTATGTACTTTTAACTGTAATTATCCTGGGGGCGTTTTTTCTGGCAGGTGGAGTTCCAAAATTTGACTTTAGCCCTACAGACAGTACCCCCGCTGGTGAAGTTGTATTAGAAACTCCAGATCCTCAAAGAGACAGTCTTCAGCTAAAAACTCTTAGATTCCAAAACTGCGCATCTACTGCTGCGGTTGATTTTCTAGTAGATACATCAGGATCTATGAGAGACGGAGGAAAAATGCAGAACATTAAGGATGCACTTTCTTCATTTGCCTCTAATTTTAACGATAAATCTGTTACAGGCATCAGAAGATTTAGTTCTGATTACAGCTATTATTGCCCATATCATCCAGCAACAGAACGTCTAACTTCCATAGATTTTTACGGTAAAAATAAAAACTCATACTCTACTTCATCTAATAATCTGTGCGCTGACGGATCCACAAATACCAGAACTGCTTTTGCTGCAGAACTCACTGACCTTACAGCAGCAGTTTCCGACCAACGCTTCAAAGATTATAACTTTAATTTGGTATTTATATCCGATGGAATACCTGAGGAAAATGGAAGCGGACATTCAGGAGCCTGTACAGGCGCTGAACCGTATCAATTCTGTGCTCTTTCTAACGGTGGTTGCAGGTGTTTTGTGGATAACCAAGACCCTACAACTAATCCTCAAATTGCACAGCAGGTACAAGCGCTAAAAAGTATCAATGGAAAAAATGTAAGAGTGTTTTCTGTATTAGTGTTTGATCCTGTTTCTGACGGTCCTTTTGAAAGCAGGCTTACAAACATGATGCAGGCTATTGCAAGCGCTCCCTCTGACTTTTATAAAACCTCAGACCCTGCAACAATTAAAAATATTTACTCTCAGATTTCTAACAAAATCTGTTCTACCCCATGAGAAAACAATCAAAGACCCCCATTAATAAGTGGTCCACAGGAGGAATGGAAATTTTCCTTCTTATTATAATTGTGGTCATATCATTTTTTTTAGTAGGAGGATTTGGAAAAATCCAAAAATCTACCCCGCCTGGCGGAGGAGCTGATATCTCCTCTACCGCAACGTGTTGTGACAGTGGAGACGGAGACGCCTGTAAACCTTCCAGTACTGACAAATTAACCTTTGCCGGAAAAGAATATGGACTTTTAAAATCATCCATTACTTTATCTGAGGGAACTGCGCATTTAAAAGACTCTGGAGAAAAATTTAATGGAGACCCCATTATTGTGAACACAACAGACACAGATAACGCTTCAGTTCATGCTCCACCCTGTAATGGTGAAGCAATTTTTGGCGGTAATGGAGGAATGTGTGAGCCTATCCCCAATGATT
>CAZITH010000106.1:0-4462 GCA_964542125.1 uncultured Gammaproteobacteria bacterium
TTGAAGAGTTGCAGGTTTAATAACTAGTAAATTAGAAGCAAGAAGGGGAGTGAGTTCGTTTGTTTTTTTATTTAGTTCATCTAACGTTTTTGCAGCAAGCGTAATATATAACCCAAACTGGAAAAAACGCTCCAGCCCGCGCGCAAGCTCTTCCCGCAGCGCCACTGCGTCTTCTAACGCTGCTCTTACCTTAGGGTCTGGCTCTGTGCCATTTTTCATATCAGACTCAATAGTTGCCTCCATTTCTGCAATCTTGCGTCTTAAATTAGAAAGAATGTCTTTACTTTCTACCGGGTATACAAACATAGAGACATTCATGGTCTCTTTGTAATCTATAAGCATAGAAAGCCAGCTGGGGGAGACTTCTCTAGGGTAGTCAACTACAATAAAAGATCTGTAAAATGCGTCACCAACCCTGATGTGCTTAAAATCAACTTCAACTGAAGACGGAGCAATAAGATCTACCAGGGAGATAGAGCCTTTTTTTAACGTATCAATTCCTCTTTGTACAGATGGATCTACCGCATGATGGGCTGGTTGTTGGGCTGTTGCTCCGGAAGGTACAATAATAGTGCCTGCCGGAGTTGCCGCAACAGGAGGAGTTTGAGTAGTGTTTTTCTTAGATCCAAAACCTAACATAGGCAGTTTAAATAATTATGTTTTTTACATCGCTTGACGAAAAGTCTACAGGAATTGCTTGCTGATTATAAAGTTCAAAAAAAATTCGTCCCAGCTCTTCTGCTTTCAAGACCCTACTAGACAGGCCAATTCTTTCAATCTGAGTCATTACATTTGAGCGTTTTGTCGCAATTGCTTCAACTACCCGTGTGGAATAGTCTTTATTTGCTCCTGTTGCTCCTAGCTCTAAGGAAGTAAAAGGAATAACGGCATACGTCTTTTTGTCCAGCAGTCCCGCTTCTTTAATAAGCTCTTGAATAAATTCCTTATAAAGCCTTAGATGTTCTTTTATTCGGGGATTATTAACGGTAGTAATTTTGTGGTCCAGTGAGCCAATATATGCTGTGAGGTCAATTTTTTTACTGACAATTACTATTTGAAGCGCAAAGGAAAGAGAGTTTAGTAAAGACATGTATCCATAAATCCTGGCATTTTGTTCATCCTGAGAAAGCAAAAAGAAATTTACGCTTGAGACTTCTAATATAGAGCATGCGCTTCTTCCACGCAAAAAAACCACATCTTCTTTAATGTCCTCTATCTCAATAAATGCTTGTGTGCTTGATTTAATTTTAGCCATATTTTTAAATTTGGGTAAAATATGTTGGGGCCCCGCAAGGCGGGGTTGAACATATCTTAGCCATATCTGAGCTTATGCTTGTGCAGTTTTTGCAACTCCAAAAAGTTCTTGTCTTAATTTCTCACGCTGATCTACTGAAGTGATTTCAAGAGGAGGAAGAATAACGCCAGAAAGCTCTATGGTTACATCAGAAAATTCCTGTTTTTTAAGCGTGTCTTCTAGATGAATTGTGTAAGTGCCGTTTGGCATAGGGGTTGCTGCGGCAAACGCACCGTTTTGGTTAGTTCTAAATGTCCTCTGGGGAATTTTATTCTCATCTAAAAACTCTACAATTATATGGGGCAATAATTTTCCTCTGGGATCTTTTACCGTGCCCTTTATCACATTAGGGGCATCAAACTGTGAAGGTGCCGGCATGGTTCCAAGTATAGCTTGGGGAGCAGCTTGATCCGCTGGCGCGGGAGCAGGCGGAGTTGGGGGAGCAGCTTGCTGGATAGATTTCTCTGGCTCTGCAACATGTGGTTTTGCATCCGCCTCTGCGTGTGGAGTTGGCGGGATAACAGGCGCAGGAGCTGCAGGAGAGCTTACCTCAGGAGGAATTGCATCTGCATGTACGACTTTTGTCTGGGTAGGAATAGGGGAGTCAGGGTTTTTAAATAGGTCAGAAAGAGAAGCAATTCCTTTTTGCTCATCATCATCTGGCTTGAAATACGTTCTAGAGAGCTTACTGAATAAAAGCGCTTTATCAGAAGCTGCGGAAGAAGTTTGTTGCTGCTGCGCTGCTGCAGGCTTAATGTGTTGAGGCTTGGGGTTGAAATAAAAGTAAGGCATGTCTACTCCCTTTTTATGATAAATGTATTGATTTTCTGAAGGAATAGTTTTTGCAAAATTGGCAATCATTTTGTCCATGGGGCGCCCGTCTATAGGGACAAACGCAAGAGAGAGTCCAACAACTGCCGGAATAAACATACAGGGAATCTTAATAACTATAGGGATAGGCATGAAGTATAAAATAAGAGCTATTGCCCCTGCGCCCAGTAGGTACAAAAACTGCTTTACAGTAATTGATCCTATAAGTCTAAATTTAAAACCAGTAACATCCTGCGGAATCGGGTGATTCTCCATAACACTAAGAGTATTACGTGAAAATTTGTACTACAAGATTACAAAGTAGGTCAAAAGAATAGAAAAGTGTGCGTAACGTGAAAACACTGCATCTTTCCTTGACACAGTGTTCTTTTTTAGGATAGGATTAAATTGTGAGACGCGTGTTAAAACGCGGTTATATTGCTGTAAAGATTACCAAGCTAGAGCGATATATCATGCAAACATATGGAATTTACACAGGATCATAAAAAGAAGGTAGAAAAAATGATAGTAGATGCAACAATTGATGCGTTGGGTCAGGAGATAATTCCTGAATCAGAGTTGCAGCCTATAGCGCAGTTTGTTTTAGCGGAGATAGATGCCATTAAAACTATGGATGAACTGACAAATTTTCTAGAAGAACTCTCAGCCAGATGGAATTTTTTTCTTCCCATAGAGCGCTTTTTGGAGGCTGAAGTGCGTCACGAAGACGAAAAGGAGTTAATTACTAAAGCAGAAGATATGATAAAAAATGGAGATGTAAATCAGGCTCTAGAGGTTTTAAAGGCAGCAGAGCAGAAAGGAGAAGTGGCATAATATGCCAACAGATATAAAAAGCGAGACAGTAGCACGTACTCTTTTAAATAGGCACGAAGGGTCTCCTAGTAGTGCAGCGTCAAAAGAAAAGAAGGCATCTGCAGCTACTCAGAAAGAACATTGGAAAAAGAGACAAGAGCAGGCAGGCTCAGATACTGTAATAACCGCGTGGAGCAGAGGAGAAAGAGCTCCAATAGATGTGCCAGATGCAGCAAAAACGCAGGGCATTATTACAGAACATGTAACTGATCCTGCGAAGGTAACCGTAGTGGGAAATGCAGAGAAAGTTTACAGGGCCATTATGGATGGGGATAAAACAGCCCTAGAGACAAACACCGGGAATACTTCAGATGCGCTTATTGCCCCTCTTCAAAAAGTAATGGAAGAAATTCCTGAATTTAAAATGCTAGCCGATGAGATTAATGCAAGCCCGGCAAGTCTTAATGAGTGGGTGAAATTTGTAACAGAACAATTAGATGAAGGAAGAAAACCAGGAGATAGGCGTTTTATAGATAATTTCAAAACAAAGTATGCGGAGTTTATGAATAGAGATAGATCAAATCCAACTTCAGAATCAGAAGATGAAGTCAGGGGGAAAATTGAGAGTTATGATAGAAAAATTGGTGTAAAGCAAAGTTCTTTAGAGAAAATTGAGTCCCAGATGAATAATAACCGTGCTACAGCAGATTCTTATGCAAGTCTTGAGCCAGGTTCTAAGGGATTGGAATTACAAGATTTGGAGACACAAGTTGCGAATGGTGCAACTTTGCATAGGCAAAACGAGGTTAATCTTGCTCAAAAGATTGCAGAAAGAGGGGAATGGTTAGAAAGATACAAAGCAGAAACTGACGCCTCAGTTAAGCAGCAGATTGAAGACAATTATCTGAGACCGTTAAGGAACGAAATTGTTGGTTTAAGTAGTGATGTGGATGCGTATAAAAGACTTGTAGACAATAGAAACAGTATGGTGCAGGAAAAAGATGGTTTGGATGGCGCATGGGAAACTCTAAATGATAAATATGCTACTGCAAAAGTTGAGATTGATAGGTTAGCTAGAGAAAAACAGGGAGAGGAAGCAACGCTAAAAGAGATGCAGGCAGGTACTTCTAAGCCAGAAGATTTTGCACAGGAATTTCGAGATATTATTGCTGAAGCTTTTAAAGAAACTATGGTGCAAAGATACGCAGAAGAACGCGCAGAGGTTATTACAACGTTTGATGACCTTCTTACAAAAGAACAGAATCCTTACGCAAAAGCTGCTCTTACAGACCTAAAGAATAGTGCTAATAGATGGAGTGAGTGGGAGGAGAAATACAGGTTTAAGAAAAATATTATTCCGTTTGGGAAAAAAGAAACTAAGTCTTTCGATAAAGATCTAGCAAAAGAAGATCTAGACGTTTTGATACAGGGGGGGCCAGAAGCGTTTATGAGAAGATTTTTAAACGCTAAAATTAATCCAGATAAACTAACAGATGCTGAGAGGAAAATTTTTCTTGAGCAGGGGCAGGATGCATTAATTAACAT
>CAZITH010000107.1:0-4373 GCA_964542125.1 uncultured Gammaproteobacteria bacterium
AATAAAAAACTAATTTTGCAAAACAATATTCTCTGAATTAAATGTCGTGGTGCTGGAATGGATATGAAGTTTTCCTTTTACTTCTATAGAACCAGTTGCTGAAAAATTTACCTCATCTTTATATTTTTGAAAAGAAGAATCTTTAAAAGTATCTGAATTTCCCTGAACCCCTACAGAAACTGACGGAAGGATTCCTAATAAAAATGTTCCAAGCGCTGCTGCAGTTACAATCTTTTTCTTTTTATTCATAGGGGCAGGAATGAAAAAGTTTTTGGAGAGAGCCTTTATAAGTTTTTATAAAGATTACACTTGTTATATGACGTGAAAATTTTTCCTGCAATATGTCTTTTCTATATAAATCTGACGTAAAAAGAATACTTCCCCATTTTCACGAAATTCTTACTTTTCTTGTTGTGCTCAATAAGAAAAGCATGAGCTTCTGAAAGAAGCGAAACAATTTCTGCGCGAGTAGTATTTGCACGAGGGAACAGGGACAAAAGCATTTGATTTATCTTAATAAATATCCTATAATCTTAAAATGAGTGCCATAGAAAGACTACGCGCTAAATTAAAAAAAGAAAAGAAGCCAGCGTTTCAAATACAAGCAGAAGCTGATTCAAATTTTTTTCATGATTCAGTTAAGAGAACTTTATTGCTTTATAAAAGAGCTGTTCAGCCTATAAAAGACGGAGGACACATAGAAATAGGCGCATTTGAAGAGGCATCAATAGCTGCATTCTTAGCTGAGCTAGACGCAAAACACAGAATAATACACTTACGCGTGTCTCCGGAAGAAAAAAACAGGCTAAACAGCATGATGGAAAGTTTGAGCCGCGCGATATGCGTTAACATGCGTGTAGTTTTATCTCCCCAAGAAAGCGAAAGACTCAAAGATCCGCTTAATTTACAGGATTATGAATTACGAGCGCAACAATCAGCGCAGATAATTTTTAATGAAAGAAGTACAGAAAAAACCCTTCTTGAAAGAAGAATGAAACTCATGCTTACACCACACCTCGTAATGATGAAATACCACAGAACTGGAAGAACCTAAACATTCAACTCATTGATTCATGAGTCAATTTTTTCTATAATCTCCCCATGAATATTTGGGAGACACTTCGAGGGACATGGAGACAAGACCACAGATTAGAAAAAGGTACAGATTTATTTTTTATCTCAATGCAGGAAGGTGGAGAAATTGCAAGAAAAAGTTTAGAGGTTTTGATTACGCCTGACGGAAAACCCATAGAAATAGCCCCTACAGATTTGGGAGGTATTACCATAGAAGTAGCTTCTCTTCATGCGTTAAATGACAAAAAAATTAAAGACGGAAACAGAGAAGTTATTATCTCAGACCTTCAAACAGTACGTACATATTTTTGGTCATTACTTGTAAACGGCATGAGAAATGAAGAACGCACAAAACTTCAAATTCCCGCAAATAGCTCAGCATACATAGACCATGCACATAACGCGGCGCTTAAAATATTAAGAACCCGAGAACAGGAAAAAGCATACAGGGAAAGAAGATTACGAGCAGAACTTCCAGTGCACGTAAATGTCATGCAAGGGATTAGGCTTGGGAAGATTTCATTCTAGAGCAGAAGGAAGCTCAGAAAGAAAAGGAATGGTTTTATCAGGCGTAAAGGTACACTGAGTACTCTTTGCAAACGGACCATTTTTCACCCACACTGTTTTTAATTTAGGATCCAATTTTTTTGCTTCTTCTAACATTTCCAATTTATCATCTACAAACAAAACATCTTCATGTGATAACTTACCCATTATGCCAGAAAGAGCTTGGAGTTTGTCAGGAATAATAAAGATATGGTTTTTATCAAACAGTTCTAAAATTTCTGTCTCCGTAAGTTTTTTCATCTGAAAATCAGTCTCTCCTTGAGACAAAATTCCTAACGTGTAAGATTTACATAAGGATTCCAATATGTTTTTAACTTCCGGGTATAGGTTATATGAAGTAAGTCCTGATTCTTTAAATGCTGCGGTGTCAAATAATGTGTAGTCTATATCAAAAAGTAAAATCATTTGTCTTTTTTCACAATTGCCTTAAATTCTGTGTAGTATGTGGTGTGATCTTCTATATTTTCCATAACTGTGGTAGATGGTCCTACCAGAACGTTATTTCCTATCACAACTCCCGGCATGGTCCCTATTTTTATCCCCAGCGCAGAATTAGACCCTATGATAGTTCCAAAATATTTTCTATGGGAAGACACTTTTTTCCCTTTTACTAAAACTTCCACTTCTTCCTTATCTAGCCGTACATTTCCAGAAATAAATCCAGCAGCAAGACTTGTCTTTTCTCCTATAACACTGTCCCCTATAAACCCAGAATGTGTTGTGGTGCCTCTCATGATTACGCTATTTTTAACCTCCATGTGTGCACCCACTACTACCCGCTCTTCTATACAAACGCCACCTCTTATAATTGCGTTAGTACCTATATACGCATTTTTCCCTATGTAGGCAGGCCCTACTATAACCGCGCCATCCATAACTGTAGCACCATCATCCACATACACTTCCCCGGTAATAACTGCTTTTTCTGAAACCTGTGCAGAATGTGCTTTATGTGATTTTATACTGTTAAGAATGTAGTCTTTAACTGTTAACAAGTCCCAGGGATATTTTAAAGATAATGTTTCTTTTTTTGCAGAAAGAAGTATTATTTCATTGTTTTGAGAATAAGAAGAAAGTGCGTTTTCAAAACTGTAATGGTTTTTTTCTTCATTATGCAAAATATCTACAAATTTTTTATTTAGTAAGTAAATTCCTACTATCCGTTCTAAATTTTTTCCTTCCTTTTTTTCTGAAACCACTAGTTTTCCATTCACCCGTTCAAAACTTCCAAAATCACTTACATCCTTTTCTTCTTTTGTCAAAAGTACTAGATCCCCTTCACTTTTCTGGGCATCATTAAAATCCTTAACAAAATTAGAAAACTCAAAGTGATACGCATTTACTAAAAAAAACTTTTCTTCTAGACAGAAACGGGCACATAAAAGCGCGTCTCCCATACCAGTTGGATTTTCTTGAATAACAAACTGTATTTTTACATCTTTTATGTCGTCCTCTGAAAGAGACTTGGAGATAAGCTGTGACGAGTCCTCAACAACTACTATATTTTTTATTCCTGCCTCCCGTATGCTCTCAAGAGTTTTGAGAAAAAGAGATTTTCCGCCTAAAACGGTGAGGCTTTTGTGTCCAAAGCTGTTGTATGGATAAAATCTAGATGACTGACCTGCTGCAAGAATAACGGCCTGCATATATTTATAATGAATCTTCTTCCAGTGTAATATCTGCGCCTAAGTTTCTCAAGCGCTTGTCAAAATCTTCATACCCGCGCTCAACCTGTTCAACTCCGTAAATTACGGTATCACCTTTTGCAATAAGAGCCCCTATGACTAAGGTTGCACCAGCTCTGAGGTCTGACATTTCTAAAACTGCATTATGAAGCGGGGTTTTTCCGGTAATCTGAAGTTTCTGGTTGTATTTTTCATTTTTGTCATAGTTAAAGTTATAAAATGCCTCAGGGTCAGATGTATTATCAGAAATAAATGAAAGTTTTGCGCCCATTTTCTCAAGTTCAGCTTTATATCCAAATCTATTCTCATATACTGTTTCGTGAATCTCTGAAACACCATCTGCCTGAGTCATAAGAATTGCCCAAACACCTTGCCAGTCTGTCATAAAACCGGGATGAGGCTCTGTAGTAATGTGAGTAGGAGAAATTTTCCCATCAGTATAAAATCTAGCATCAAACCCTTTTTTTTCAACATGAAGTTTTGCATCATTACAGACATTCATAAACGCATCTAAAAGTGAAAAGTCTACGTTTTTAATCCAAATTTTTCCCCCGGTTAAAGCACTTACAACTGCAAACGTAACAACTTCATTTCTATCCTGAGGAAGTGAAAATTCTGTCCCGTGAAGACTTTCTACTCCATTGATTTCAATAACTTTACCGCTTCTTTTTATATCTGCGCCCATAGAGGTCAAAAGCTCTATGAGACTATCAACTTCTGGTTCTAAAGCCGCGTTTTTTATAGTAGTTTTTCCAGATGCCAAAACTGCAGAGAGTATAAGTGTTTCAGTTCCGGTATGGGAATTTTTTTCAAAGGTATACTCTGCCCCTTTTACCCCAAAAGGAGCTTTCGCATGAAAATACCCATCTTCTGAGTGGTAGGTAACCTCAGCGCCCATTTTTTCAAGTCCGGCGACTATTCTATCTATAGGGCGGGCGCCTATTCTACAGCCGCCAGGGTTTGGAATAATGGCTTCTTTTGCACGCGCTAAAAGCGGAGCTAGAAATAACGTAGAAGTTCTGGTCTTTGCCCCAGCTTCCAGAGGAA
>CAZITH010000108.1:0-4333 GCA_964542125.1 uncultured Gammaproteobacteria bacterium
CTTTTAAGTCAACATCCTTCATGAATACACCGTCTTTATTTGTGGTTCCGTTTGCAAGCACCGTGCCCGATGAATTTGTGAGTTCTATATTCATACCAGATGAAATGTTCGTAGATGCTTGATTTACTGCCCATGAGAAAATCTGATTGTCGCTTTTTTTAACGGTAAGAGTATTTTTACTGACAATCATCACCATATTGTCATGTGGCCCTTCCGGAATTTTTAGATCCAAAAAGTACATGCCCGGAGGAATCTTTGAGCCGTTTGCTAATGTTACTTTTGTCACCACCTGTACTGGCGTATTAAAATCTGCTTGGAATGTTTCATTCCAGGTTCTCACTTTCTGTAGTTTTTGGGGATCATAGTTTTGCCAATTTACGCATGACTGATCATAGTTTGAGCAGCCTTGATCATATCTTCTTCTGTATAGCTCTAGAAAATCATCTCTAGTGAGTTTGTAAAGTGTGTAGGTAACTTTATTTGTGTTAACGGTTTGAGCAACAATTCTGGGAACAACTTGTTGATTAAATGCTCCAAAGAAAGTGTTTGAGGGATAAATGCTTAATGAAGGTTTATATGGCGATGTCTTAAAGCTAAAAGTGTAGGAATTTCCTAATGGCACACCGTACTGATCTTTTACATTCCCTGAAATTGTAACTTTATAATTCTGGGATCTTCCTAAATACGTTCCTATAGAAAGTTTATTATCATATGATGAAAAGAACACTGAAGGCTTTAAGTCTGGGGAAGGATCAATAATAACATTTCCATCAAATGAATCTTGATCCATAGGGGTTTTAAATGAAACCTGCATGCTTGACTGTTCTGTAACATCTTGCGCGTTATTTGAAGGCGTTGTACCAGTTATCTTAGGGCTTGCTGCTGTTTTAAAAGACCAGGAATACGAATCTTCCAAACCGTTTTCTCCCTCTATACTGTTTGCCCCTTTTTCAATTACTGCCTTATACGATTCCTCACGCTTTAATGGGGAAAGCGCATAAAAGCCTACAATTCTGCCTGAAACCTCAACTCTTCCTGGAATTTTATTGTTATTTTTATCATATAAAATAAACTTCTTTGAGAGTGATTCCAGGTCCATATTCTGATTAAAAATTGCTGCAACTGAAGCAGTTGGAGATGCATACGAATAGTCAAATTGCGGGCTGACTGCTTCAACTTTTGGTCTTTGACTAGAAAATTCCCAACTGAAATCTTTTTGCAGCACTCCTCCATCTTGCGAATGCATTCCCTTAGAAACAGTGACTCTATAAGTACTTGCCTGCTTAAACCTCTTGTCTGGCCTAAATTGGTATGCGGTTGTTCCCAACCATCTTCCCTTTCCTGAAACTTCAGGTGTAATTTCAAACGCTGGTTTTTTTTCTGCGCTATTTGTTGCAGTAGTTAATGGAATCATGGCCCTGTCAAATACAACAGTCACAGGACTTTCATCTTCTAATGCTTCCGTTGTGGGGGAAGAAAGTATAACTTTTGGATTTCCTACTGTCTCAAAGGTAACAGTATTATTCCCAATAAGCGGAATTAAATATGTAGAAAAAACAAACCCTTTAAAAGAAACCGTGTATTGCACGCCTCTTTTTAATTTATCTTTAGGGGTAAATATGAGCTTCTGATCACCCTCCCAGGAAAATGTTCCTTTAATGTCTGGAACTATACTAAATGTCTTTTCTGCAGATGATTTTATAACACCTTTACTAAAAATTACCTCAATTTTTGAATCAAGCGGTGCTTCTACACTTTTATTACCAGGAAAAGATGTGGAAATGTTAGGCGGAAAAAATAAGTATCCAAACTTTATTATTAAAAACAGTGCGACAAGAACAGCCAAAGGTTTTCTAACCATAACCCACCTTTCTGATGGAGGAGATTGCCTAAATTTTGCAATCCAATTAGAGGAATGCGTTTGAACAGTTTCTGCGTGTCTTTGGACATGTGCATGGAGTATAGGAATTTTATTTTTAATGCTTGAGATAATACCAGCAAAAATATGCGGCTTGTAAAAATAAAACAGTACTAACACTATAAAACTAACCAAAATCCCAATCAAAACTTTTAGGCTTATTGCGGGAAAAAGAAGGAGCTGGGAAAGTCCGAAAGATAAAATTTTTATTAAAACAAATATGCCCAATATACAAACAGCTAATAGAAATACTAGACGTTTTTTCCTTTGAGGCATTTTCCCTTTCACTTTTTGTAATAGGTTTTGTGAGACAGAAGCGTCTTGAGACTTTATATTTTCTTTTTCACCAGAAACAACAGTTTTTGTAAATAATGTATGAAATAAATTCTTAAGCATATTTTAAAAGCTCTTACATAACTTAATTAAGGCATAGCATAAACCTTATGTCAATTACGATAATCATGGAATTCTAAAACCTGAAAAGAAACCTCTGAAGTCTTAATTTGTTTACCTTCTTTTGTAAACCCAACAGCGCTTACCGTATGTTTCCCTACTGCTAAACTCCATGAAGCTGTAAAAGGAAAATCAAATAGGCTGACAAATAGTTTTCTGTCTACATACCAGTTAACTTTTGAGATGTCTGATGAAACATTTGCCTCAAGAGTTAATTTTTCATTTTGAACAAGAAGCGGTGCTGACTCAAAAACAGCTTTATTTCTTGGATTAGTAATTTCCAAAACTGTCCTGCCATACGTGGAAGAATTGTCCGAACAAAAATCTGAGTATTTTGTAGGAATAACTTCTTGTCCTTCTGAAACTGCCCAAGAGTAAACTTCTGGAGGATAATTTATAAACAATTTTTTTTCTGTAAATTCTGATGGACAATTTCCACCTGCCAGCAAATTATTTCGGGTATCAATAAGAACTTCTTTATGAAGATTCGATTTTTCTTTTGGTTCAGTTCCAGCCAAAAACACCTCAACGGTTTTTTCTGGACATAAACCGTCTAAGAGTTTTCCAGAAAGACTGCAAATCTCTAGTTTTTTAATTCTGTCAGGAATTGTAAAGGCTTCAACTGGCTTTCCTTTTAAAAATTCCTCAAAAAACTGATTCCAAATAGGAGCTGCTCCAACTACTCCAGTTATTTCTTTCATGGGAGCATTATTATTATTTCCTACCCATACCCCCACCGTATAAGAAGGCGTGTACCCTACCGTCCAGTTATCATGCCAGTCTGTTGTAGTCCCTGTTTTAACGGCTGCCGGACGCGACAAAACAAGCGGATTTTTTTCTCCGAATCCCGGAATTCTTGCTTTAGGGTCAGATAAAATGTTTGTAATTAAATAGGACACCTGCTGACTGTCTTTTCCTAACGCAGCAATTCCTTTTTCGTCAGCATGTTTATATAAAGTTCTTCCAGAATCTGTTGTGACTTTTTCAATTGCATAAGTATTTTTATAAAAACCTCCACGCGCAAAAGATGCAAAGACATTTGTAAGGTCAAGAAGTTTTACTTCTCCTCCGCCTAAAGTTACAGAAAGGTCATACCTATCATCTTGCGTAAAAGTGGTAATTCCCATCTTACTTGCAATATCCAGAAAATAGGAAATTCCAACCCTCTGTAACATTTCAACTGCAGGAAGATTAAAAGATGAAGCAAGCGCTTCCCGTGCCAACACTAATCCATGAAACCTCCCATCATAATTATTTGGAGTAAATCCTTCACCCTTTCTTGTTTTATAAACTTTTTTTACATCATAAATTAAAGTTGCCGGAGTGTACCCTTTCATAAAAGCAGCTGCATAAGTAACCGGCTTGAGAGCAGACCCAGGCTGTCTTAATGCAACTGCCATATTTTCTTCGCCTGAATGTTTTTCATCAAAATAATCTATGCCGCCTAACATAGATACAATTTCTCCTGTATCATTTTTTAGCAAAACCAACGCGGCATTTGAAAGACCATGCTCATCTTTTAATTTTTCTATCCACAAATTTGCAATCTCATTGCTTAATTTAAACGTAGGATAATCTAAAGTTGTATAGATATTAATCCCAGAGGAATTCTTAATTCCTAATAAAGAAAATTCATCAAGAACATAATGAACAAAATGCGGAGCCTTAATTTCAGTTGTGTTTTTTGAAAGAGTAAGTTTTTCATTTCTCGCTTGTTCTGCTTCAATTTTTGAAATGTATTTATTTTTTACCATCTGATCTAGAACCTGAAATTGACGTGTTTGTGCAGATTTAAAATTTACATATGGATTTCTTGCGTCGGGTGAAGAAAGCAAACCAACAAGAAACGCACTTTCTGCGAGGGAAAGCTTTTCTGTATTCTTATTAAAGTAAGTTGTAGACGCTGACTGTACACCATAAGATAAATTACCAAAATACATTTGATTAAAGTATTTCGTCAAA
>CAZITH010000109.1:0-4325 GCA_964542125.1 uncultured Gammaproteobacteria bacterium
CTGTGTTACCATTGGTATAGGCCGGTCCAAAGCCCATTAGCGTATCTTGTCCTATTCTATAGGTAAAATAGTTGCCTTGAGACTTTATTTTCACTCCGTCTAAGTAAAAATCAAAGCTGTCATCAGAATCTATATAAGTGCGGTGGATTGGGTTTTTACTCATCCAATAAATATAATGCTTACCGTCAGGTGAAAAATCAGCATAAGCTACATTTTTTCCTATTTCTTGTGCTCCGTGAACTAATATTGACAAGTCTTGTCCATTTTGTAATGATTCAGATCTATCAGGTTGTGCAAAATACATATAGTCAGTGCCGTCCTTGTTAAACGTGAGATTGGTAATGGCCCCGTAATCTTTTTCTTTCTTTCCATCCATAACAACATTTGTTTTATAGTTACCATCTAGAAAATCAGTTAAGATATAGGCTAATTTGTTTGATTTAGGAATGAATTGAAAATTGGTTATAGCAGATTTGGAAGATGTTCTATCTAGTAAATCATTATTTAAAAAAATTCCAAAGCTATCCCCTACACGAGTGTTGTATGCAAAGCTTTTTCCATCATCACTGAAAGTAAAATTCTGCCATTGATAGAAAGACGAATCTAACTCAGCCTGCAATTTGCCGTCCACAAAAAGGTTAAGAACAGGCTTACCAGAAGACATAGTAGGAAGAATATATGCAAATCTCTTTCCGTCTTTACTAAAAAAAATTGGTAAAAATTTATACCCATCTGGCAATGTAGCAACTTCATTACCGTTGACTACCAATGCTGTAGTGTTGTTATCTTTCTGCACTATAAAACCGTAACTTGATCCATCAGCACTAAGAGAAAAAGAGCTAATACTTTTAAATTTTCCAACCTGCTTTCCATCTACATACAGTTCTGTAGATTTGTCTTCTGTGAGTTTTGTGTAGGCATAATGACCGCTGTCATTTATTGTTAATTCGCAAGGGCATTCTGTTTTTGTGTTGGTAAAATTAATATCGGTAACTTTCTTTCCATTTATATAAAGTGGAAAATTACCATGAAATCCTTGCTCAACGCTTCCGTCTGATATGCCAACTTCTTTTCCAATATATCCAAAATATTCTTTATTATTTGAAACTCTATGCACAATCTCTTTAAAGTTATCACTTACCTTTCCATCATATGCATACTTCAGATTTTCATTTCTAGATTTGGCCAGTATGCCTCCTCTAAAATTGTCTTTTTCATCAAAATAAAGACCAAAGGGGATATATCTGCTACATATGTCGCAATTTCCGAGGGCGTCTCTCATTTCACTACCTTCATTTCCTTTTCCTTCAATAATTATCTTCGTTTTTTGTGGACTCACAGTTATTGCTGAGGTGCTTGATACCTTTCCAAACGAAAATGATTCAATTTTCAAATATTTCTCTTTGATTACGCTGTTAGGTTCCAAAACTCTTTGGGCTTCATTTGATAGAAGGATGCTGTTGTCTTGTTTTTTACCGACTTTGCTTGTTTTTAATTGAGGTAGAAATAGATAAATACTTGCAGAAATTATAATAACGAGTAAGAGAAGGTAGGGAGAAAAAATTAATATACTTTTAGTGCTGCCCCTTACTTTTTGAGGTTTTTCATCAAAAGCATCCTTAATCATCTGAGTTGTATATCCTGAAACGTGAAGCTGATTTTTTATAGATTCATCGTCAATCCCCGAAGATCTACATCTATTGATATACTCTTTTAACGGATCCATTAAGGAAATTATTACAGAGTTATTGTATGTTTGCAATTCATGTGTAAAAGCTGCTTCGTTGGAAACATTTAACTCGGAGCGGAAAATAATTGTTTCCTGAATAATAATTCGAGGTTCTGTGTCGGGGTGGAGGGAATTGAACCCACTGCTTCTCGCTCCCAAAGCGAGCGTTCTTAGGACCGGAATTCTGAGTGAAACGAAGAATGAGGACCGTAAAACGAAGTTTTACCGATGAATGTTTTGGTCGGGGTGGAGGGAATTGAACCCACTGCTTCTCGCTCCCAAAGCGAGCGTTCTACCGATGAACTACACCCCGAGTGTTACGAGGGGTTAGGAATCGGCAAGATCTTCTTACCGATGAACTACACCCCGTAAACTATCCAAAAGAGACACTATATTGTATCTATTGTTGTGGGAAAACTCAAGCAGTGAGCTTCTTATTTTAGTTTACCCTTATGATATTTATTAACAAAATATGCGGCAAGTATTGTTACTATAGGTACAGATAGAAGAATTCCTAGGGTTCCCCCCAAAGTTTTTATTATTTCCTCTACAACAAACTCGTTGTTCATCATAGCCCAGAGTGGTTGTTTTTGGGGATTTACTAAAAAGAAAATAAATATAAACAGAGATGAACCAGCATACGCAAGAACTATAGTGTTTATCATAGACGCACCATGTTCCCTACCAATAGAGATTCCACTTTTTACTAATTCTAAAAAGTTCATATCTTTATTAAGTTTTTTTAGCTCAAATATGGTTGCAGATTGGGTTACCGTTACATCATTTAATGCTCCCAACGTTGCAATAATAATTCCTGATAACAAAAGTCCTTTTGCATTTATCACTCCGCCCATAGCAAAATACAGGTTGTAAACATCCTCTGATCCAAACCCGTTAACTCCTAATACTTCAACAGACAACACAGAAAAAGTAAGCGTTACAAGAAGTGATAGAAAGGTAGAGGCAAGCGCAATAGTAGTTTTTTTTGATATTCCATGAGCAAGATACGTAGTAATAAGAATTATGAAGATGGAGCCCGCAATGGTAACAATAAGAGGGTCAAATCCCTTTAGAATTAAGGGGACGATTCCAAAAAGAATCACTCCCAAAGACACTAAAAGCCCAAGAAGTGAGCCTACGCCTTTTCTTCCTACTAGAAGAGTTGCAATGACCGCAAAACCTACAAGAAACCACAGAAGAGTTGGAATGCGGTACATATCAACAATTTGGTAAGTTACAGCCTCTAGCCCTGGGGACCTTTCCATAACTATTTGATCTCCTTCATTAAGCGTGAGCTTGTTGGTGTCAGAGGGCTGATAATCTGCCACAATAGTTGCTCCATTATCCAGCTTTACATGATAGGAGATTTTTTGAAGCTTTCCATTTTCATCAAAGTCTTTTGTTTTAACAGAAATAATGGAACCTTTTACTTCTGTTTGTTTGGGTACTTGTTGTGTCTGAGCTGCTGCAGGACGCAAGAAGATGAAAAGTAAAAAGAGTGCAGAAATAATTCCAAGAAAAATTCTGTTCAGCATAAAAGAAGTATACACTAAGCAGGAAATAACTAAAAATGCTTAAGCTCAAAACTTTACTATTTGCTTCGTGGTTTTGTAAATATAAATCAAATTTTATGAAATATTTTCAAGCATAATTAAAGCTAACCTTCCAATATATAGCTTCTCTCACATACGGCACGGGATACAGAGACTCGGCAAGAGAGCTTTGTACTGTTAGGGAAATACACTTTCATCATCTCTTGACAAATGCAACTAAGTTGCGTATTATAATAGTATGAATGCTTCAGACATTTTAACTAGCGCCCTTAGAACGCAGGGACATAAAATTACAAAAGTTCGTACCCTTATTCTTACCTTTTTATCTACTCAAGAAAAACCAATTTCTGCTGAAGAAATCCTTCTTCACATTGAGAATGAGCATGTGGACTTGGGGAAAATACCTAATAAAACAACCATTTACCGGGAATTATTCTTTTTGCTTGAGAATAATTTAATTTGTGAAGTTGAGTTTGGAGACGGGAAGAAAAGGTATGAGCTAGTATTAAACAGGCCGCATCACCATCATGCAATTTGCAGAACTTGTAAAAGAGTAGAAGATATACCGCTTTCTTCAGAGTTTGAGAGTGAAAAATATACCATGGAAGAAAAAACAGGATTTAAAATAGAATCACATATGCTGGAGTTTTTTGGCTTATGTTCTAACTGCAAATAATATGCTTCTAACAATTTTACTATTCACATTTATTGCATCCATTCTGTCACTTCTCGTTGTAAGTGTATTACTGCTTCATGAAAAGTGGATACGGTCTGTTGCTTTTTACCTAGTATCATTTGGGGCGGGGGCTCTTCTTGCAACAGGCTTTACGGATACGTTTCCAGAAGCAGTAGCTTTTTCAAAAAATTCATTTTTACTTACCACACTTTTTATTTCCCTCTTCTTTTTAATAGAGCGCGGGTTTATGCATTTTCATCATCATGAACATGAGGAAGATAAAAAAATGCGTCTTCCAATATCATTTCTCATGTTTGGAGATGCGCTGCATAATTTCATAGATGGAATTTCTATAGCAACCACATTT
>CAZITH010000110.1:0-4272 GCA_964542125.1 uncultured Gammaproteobacteria bacterium
CAGCGGTTATCTGAATGTGGTCTAGGTGTTTTTTATTTAACAGGTGCTCAAAAATATTATTTTCAAATCTAAAAGAAAGAATGTTTTCTAAAGTTTCTTTTCATAAATAGTGATCCAGTCTAAATATCTGGTTTTCAGAAAAGACGGATCTAAAAATTTTGTTATAATGCTTTGCGGTTTCCTCACTGTCTCCTATGGGTTTTTCTACTAAAATACGTGTCCATCCAGAATCACTTTTATAGAGTCCGCTTTTTTTAAGGTTTTTAAAAACTGTAGGATAAATCACCTGAGGAAGGCCTAAATAAAACATTCTGTTGCCTGCCGGAAGGCCTTCTTTTTCTAACTTTCTAAGATGCTTATTTAAATCTGTATAAAACTTAAGTTCCGTATTGTCTCCTGGGAAAAATGAAATATGTTTTTCCAGAAACTTAAAAAAATCATTGTCTATGGAGTGTTTATGGTGCCTATTGTCTGAAGTGAGAGAGTGTTGGAAAAAATCATAAAACTCTTCTTGGGTGTATTTTCTTCCAGTTGCAATAATTGCAAAGTCTTTAGGTAAAAGTCCTTTTTCTGCAATATCATAAAGGGCCGGGTAAATTTTTTGATAGGAATTATCTGAGCTTCCACCAAAAATAATAAATACAAAAGGAGACTGAAATGATGTTGTAATCATTTACAAAGGTAATTGTAATACGTGGGTATGCATAAGGCAAGTGCTTTTTTCAGAGGAATGACAGTCTATAGGGGTTAGGATTTAGGCTCTTGTCCTCCTGCCCGGCGTTTTAAAAGTTCTTTTTGTCTTTCTGCTATATGCAAAACGTCTATTGCTCCAATGCTAACTGCATTCTTGTTTTCATCCCTCAGTTCCTCTCGAATGTGATAATATGACTTTTTTCTTCCCCCATGTTTTATAGCCGCATCCTCTGCATCAAATTCATTAAGAATATTGCTAAGCGCAAACACAGACCTCTGGTTTCCATCCTGTTGATTGTAAGGAATGGAGCCAGACACCACCATTTCTAATTTTCTTCCTCCTTTTACATTTCTTCTTACTTCTATACTTGTGACATCCACGATCCAGTCTCTGCTGGTTCTTGCATGTTTAACGGTATGACCAGTAAAAACTGCAATTGCCACCTTTTCTTTTAAAGGAAGTTTTTTAAATTCCGGACGTCTAGAAAATGATTCAAATTTTGCCATTTTTCGTATCTAGTAGCTAGACTTATAGTTTAATTATATCAAACACGCGTTGAGATTCCAAATTTCTAATTACACAAAACACTGCATTACGCATTGACTACATTTTATTTTTTATGCATACTTTCAAATAGATGAGAGATTTTACTAGGCTTGTTTTTTGTGTTATTGGGTGTGAGCTAGTAGGAATTTTAGGGGCTTTCTTTACTATAGAAGCAATTCCTTCTTGGTATAGAAGTCTTAATAAGCCGTTTTTCTCCCCTCCTAACTGGATTTTTGGACCTGTTTGGACAATTCTATATTTATTAATGGGTATTTCTTTTTACCTAATACTGAATAAAGGTTGGAATAAAAAGCAGGTAAAAAGTGCAGGGATGTATTTCTTAACACAACTTGCTCTTAACTTTATATGGACCCCGATTTTTTTTGGGCTGAGAACTCCTTTATTTGGTCTTATTGTTATTTTAACTCTGTGGGCGCTTATTATTTTTACAATGAAAAAATTCTATATGCTTTCTAGAGCAGCTTTTTATTTATTAATCCCTTATTTTCTATGGGTAAGCTTTGCTACTATACTAAACGCCGCAATTTTACTTCTCAACTACTAAAGTTCTGCCGACGTGGTTTTGGGGACTAATTTAAGTAAGTTATTTGAATACAGAAATTTTATGAGCGGGCGATGGGACTCGAACCCACGACGTTCAGATTGGAAATCTGACATTCTACCACTGAATTACACCCGCTGAAAATTACCTACAAAACTCAATAATTATTTACAAGGGTGCAAGCTCTGCTTACACCCGCGAACTGGATAATTATACAAAAGATTTAATGTCTGTACAAGATTTTGTGGGGATTACTGTTTTTTCTGGCGTCTTCCTATGGAAATGAGTCCTTGGGCTGTTTCTACTAGTACGTTTTCTGGTGTATTTTCAACAAGTCTGCCAGGTGTTAGTGGTGCACCTAGGTAAACTGTGGGTTTGGAAATTTTGTACTCTTCTCCTTCTATAAGAGCAGTAGATCCTGGTCCTCCGGCAAGCATTTTTCTTTTTAAAGTTTCTGCATCATCCCGTTCAAAGTCAGCATATAATTCTTCTTCTGATAATGGAGGATATTCTTTTGCTTTTGAGTGGTCCTGAGGTGTAACTGGAAGAGGTTCCCCTGTTTTTCTGTACTGATCTATTCCCAAAGCCATTTTGTCTATGGAGTCACTTACATGCTGAATAAAGTTAGGTAAATACTGGTAATATAAAGCTCCTTGAGATTTGTCTCCGGGGTTGGGAAAAGATTTAACATCTACAACATCTCCTCCGTCTATAATCTCATTCATTAGGAAGGTTGTAATGCTAACTGTAGGGCTTCCATTCAGAATATCTCTATTCATAGAATCTCTTCCTCTATTTGCAGGATCCCCCAGATGCATATTCATGGTTCCAAATTCAGGAATAGCTAATGTTTCATTATCTAAAGTTGCCTGAAGATAAAAACCCACACCTAAGTCTGCCTTCATGTCTCTCATTTTCTGTTTTGCACGCTCATATTTTTCGTCACCTGGTTTTCTATTATTGATATCCCCAAGGTTTACAATAGGAATCCCTAAATCTGTAGCCTTTTGTCTTAATGGGTCCATATTCCCATTTGCGTCTTTTTTTATGGTTCCTACAATTCCCACTATTTCATGACCGTTTGAAAGAACTTTATCAAATAACAGTGCCGCTCCTTCACTTTGGCCGTTTATTAATAAGCGCAGTGAGGGAATAGGAGTTTCTTTTCTTGGAGCATTTTCTTTACCAGCAGTTGTAGAATTTTTCGGACCTGATTCTTTTGGTTGTCCCATGAGATAAATGTACATTAGGGGAAAATTCCAGTCAAGTAAGAGTTTGTGAGTCTTCTCTGTAAATTTGCGCTACTTTTTCAGCTATTTTTGGGGCAACCGTTTTGTCTAGAGGAGAAGGGAGAATCATATCTACTGTAGGATTTTCTACGCAAGAAGCAAGAGCTGCAGCAGCCCCTATTTTCATGCTATTTGTAATTTTAGTAGCCCGCGCATTAATAGCACCTAAAAATACGCCAGGAAACGCTAGTAAATTATTTACTTGGTTAGGAAGGTCTGATCTTCCGGTTCCTACTATAAACGCTCCATTTTCTTTTGCATCTTCAGGGGGAATTTCAGGAATAGGGTTTGCCATGGCAAAAATAATAGGCTTATCAGCCATTTTCTTAATTAAAGACGCATCAACTGTATTTCCTTTACTTACTCCTATAAACACATCCGCTCCTTCTAGTGCGTCTTCCAGTGTTCCTTTCACGTTATTTTTATTAGAAATATTAGCAAGCCTCATTTTGGCAGGGTTATTAGAAAGATCTGTCCTCTCCCGGTAAATAATTCCCTTAGAGTCACAGATAATCATTTCTCTTACAGGTTCACACATGCGCTTATCAAATCCTACACACAAAAGCAAGTTTGCTATTGCACTTCCTGCTGCTCCTGCTCCGTTAATAACCACTTTTAGATCTGTCATTTTCTTACCAGCCACATAACTCGCATTCATCATGGCTGCAAGCAAAACTATTGCCGTTCCATGCTGATCATCATGAAATACCGGGATTCCTATATCTTGAAGACTGTCTTCTATCTCAAAACACCTGGGAGCAGATATGTCTTCTAAATTTATGCCGGCAAAAACCGGAGCAATATTTTTAATAAGATTTACTATCTCATACGTATTCTGGGTCTGAAGCGTAATAGGAAATGCATCTATTCCTCCAAATTCTTTAAAAAGCATAGCTTTTCCTTCCATCACTGGAATTGCAGCATACGGCCCTATGTTTCCTAGTCCTAAGACAGCTGACCCGTCAGAGATAATAGCAATAGATTTATTTTTTATAGTAAGATTATAGGCTTCCTCAGGATGTTCTGCTATTTCTTTTGAGACTTCCGCCACTCCTGGGGTGTAGACAAGGGACAAATCTTCTTTTGATTTTATCTCAAACTTAGATACAACTTCTATTTTCCCTTTTAATTTTCTATGAAGATCCAATGACGTAATCACAGAAAATAGTATAGGCTAAGGT
>CAZITH010000111.1:0-4242 GCA_964542125.1 uncultured Gammaproteobacteria bacterium
CTTCAGAATATTCTCTTACAGTTTTTACAAAACTCTCAGGATCATTAATCTCCCCAAAATTTCTTATAGTTTCTATGAATAACTCCAATTTCTTATCAAGTCCTTGATGTCTTGTTAGTTCACTTACTTCACTTGGATCTTTACCATTACCTTTTTCCTGTATAACATCCCACCCGGTAATTTGCTTATCATTTGCTTTATTACCCCATAAGCGCATGAAGGCATTTATAACTCTGTTTGCTTTTTTTTCGTTAGTCTTCTTATCTTTCATAAAGTACAAATTTTCATCCTTTTTAGATTTATCCTCTGGCTTCTCAAACCTATCTCTCAGACTAGTTTTCCTATTATCTACTTTTGTATCAACAGGTTTTAATTGTGGCATTGGCACCTGTGACGCTTCCACCTTAGTTACCGGTTCAATTTCCGATTGAGTCTGAACAGCGGGTGAAATTTGCACACTTCCTTCATGTTTTTTTGCAAGAACCTGCGCCATTTCTAAAACCGCATTCCTATATGAAACCCCACGCGCTTTAACAATAGTGGGAATCATTTTCTTTGCATCTTTAATGTCCCTTCTTATTACTGGAAGTTTATCAGGAGATACAGTTGGGAAAATTTGAATCACATGTTTTAATTCAATCCTTTTAGGTGTAATAGTAGACCGAGTTTTTGATTCAACAACAAGAGGCTTTCCGTCTGGTTTAGATTTATAAACCTCATGATTTTTTGCCGGGTTTTTACCTACAACTTCTTTTGTTTTTATTTCAGATTTTACTCGCGGTTGTAAGTCTGGATTCTGCCATAAAATAACTGTGTCCTTAAACGGGCTCGCATGAATTGTTGGTTTTGCTTTTAATTCAGGTTTTGCAATCCTTGGTTCACCCTTCTGAACAGAAGGAGCAAGTTTCTCTTTAGGCGCTAGTGGCTTTGAGATATCAAACATTCCTCTTTTTGGCTCTAAAGCTTTTACCCGTGCAACAGGGGATTTTACTTCACGGGCCTGGTTTATATTCAGCTTTACCCCAAATTCATTTTTTGGGGCTGAAAATGTAGAAACAGCAGGCGAAATAGGTCTGGTTGTGTCAAATATTGATTTTCCAGATCTCAATGGTTTATTTACAGCAAATTGCGGTTTTGCTTCACGACCTTGGTTTATATTAAAGATTGATTTAGGCGCGGAAGTAATAAAGTCTTTATTAAACATGGAAAGACCCCTGGAGGAAAATTTAGATGAGGCTGCGCCAAATCGGGCTTCAGGCGAAAGAGAAGAACCGAAACCTCTTGAAATATTTGCTCCACCTGAAGCCCTTCCTACACCTGACGCTACTCCAACTGATCCTGAAACTCCTGCCTTCATAATAGATGTAGTATAAAACTCTGAGGCAATTTAGGCTTGACATGAATCTAACATGAACCTAACACTTTGAGGCTAAACTAAGGCTATGTAGTCCTTAAGCGGACAATCTGTGTGCTTACAAGAGGCTTTACAGTATTCTCTGCCGTAGTATATTAAACCCAGTGCAAAATCATGCCATGTTTCTTTAGGTAAAAGCTCCATTAAGTCTTTTTCTATTTTTACCGGATCTGAGTTTTTAGAAAGCCCAAATAAATTTGAAAGCCTTTTTACATGAGTATCTACCACAATTCCTTCAGTCTTACCAAATGCTTCCTGCAAAATTACATTTGCGGTTTTTCTACCTATAAATGGGAGCTCTAAGAGCTGCTCCATAGTCGCGGGAAGTTTTCCGCCATATTGATCTAAAACTATCTCAGCTGCTTTTTTAATAGCTTTTGCCTTTCCCTTATAAAAATTTATAGATTTTATATCTTTTTCAAATTCTTCCAGAGAAACGTTTTTATAGTCTTCAATTTTTTTGTATTTTGCAAAAAGCACAGGAGTTAATTTATTTACTCCTACGTCAGTTTGCTGAGCGGATAATGCTACCGCAACATAAAGCTCCCACGCGCTCCCATGTTTAAGGGGAGTTTTAGGGTTGGGGTAGAGTTTTTTGAGTTTTGAAGCAATTTCAACTGCCCTTTTTTTAGTGTCCATGTATATTTGACAGTACAAATGAAATACAAATTTATCCTGTCACGCTGATACCTCTTGTTAGAAAGAGTCACCTACTCACTCCTCAATTATTGAGGACAACACTTTTGCTAATTTCTGAGGATTATGTCTTAAAAATTTTCCTTTTCTCAAAAACTCTCCGGTAATTACCTTTACACCATTTTTAAAATTTTCTTCGTCATAGACAACCGGTTCTTCTTTATCTTCCTCATATCTTTTGAGAATCTCTCCAGTTGGCATTTCTGTATTAATAATGCTGTAATCTATTACAGTTTTTCCTAAATGATCCTGAATTACTTTTACAAAATCATGAGCTTTAAATTCATATGTTTCTCCGTATTTTGTCATAATATTTACCACATAAATTACTTTCGCGGATGTTTCGTTGATAGCTTGAGTAATATCTTTAATTATTAAATTAGGAAGAATTGAAGTGTATAAATCCCCTGGACCTAAAATTATAAAATCTGCTTCTTTAATTGCCTGAATTGCTGCGGGATTTGCAGACACTTCGGGGTTGAGAAACAAACGCTTAATAGGCACGCTTCCATCATGTTTGGGAATATCTATGTTAGTTTCTCCACGTATTTCTCTTCCATCCGCAAGTTCCGCAACTAATTTAGTGGATTTTAAAGTTACCGGGATAACATTCCCCTGAACATTTAAAATCTTAACAGCTTCTTGAACTGCTGTATCAAAACCGCCAGTTATTTTTTCTAATGCAGTTAATAAAAGATTTCCCAGACTGTGCCCAGAAAGAGTCCCTTTTCCTTTAAAACGGTAATTAAAAAGATCAGAAACAGTTTTATTATCAGTGTTGGAAAGTGCTACTAACGCACGTCTTATATCTCCTGGAGGTAGGGTCCCAAATTCTTCGCGCAAAAGTCCTGTGGAGCCGCCATCATCTGCCATTGATACAATCGCAGACAATTCATATGGGTATTTTTTTAATCCGGTGAGTACCGTAAAAACGCCCGTTCCGCCGCCTATAACGACTACTTTTTTAGACATATGTTTCCTTCATGCGTAAAGGAGGCAATCACGATAGTGATTTACTTTCTGTAGGAAAGAAATCGCGAAGCGATTTATCTCCGCAGGAGGCAATCACAGAGTGATTTATTCCTGAAAGGAGCAATCACGATAGTGATTATAGTATAAATTCCTGCCTGTATCAAACTTTAAAACGAATGAATTCAAATATCTAAGAGGTCTTTTTTGCTTTAAAAAAGCGTTTTTTAGGAGTGTGCTGCTTTTCTTCCTGATTTTCCTCTTCTACTACCTGTCCTTCTTTCACCACGGCTTCTTCTGTGTTGTAAACTGCTGGATTCTCCTCTGCTTCAGGGGACGCAAAATCAGCAATAAAATCCGCACCTTCCTGCATTAATTCTTTTAATATACCTCTTCCTTTTTCAGTCCCCACTAAATAGGCAAGTCCCGCTCCTACAAAAATACCCCACAAAAAACTATTCCCAGACTTAGATTCTTTTTTCTTTTCCATTACTCCTTCTCCTTTCTTTTAAATAATTTTGCCAGAATCCCTAACGTTTTTGAGGAAAATAAAAATCCGGTAATAAAAGAAAGAGGCTCAGAGACACTCTCTGTAAGCTGGTCTACCTCATCTAAAATCTTATTTGTCTTTTTAAGAGTTGTGCGCAACTCTCTTAGGATGAAAAAAACCTGAATTCCAAGCACTACAAAGAGAACTGAAAGAAGAATAATTACAAAAAGAAGAACAGCTTGGACAGTATCTATCATAGTAACTCAGCTTATTTTGTGGTGTGTAAGCACGAGTTACCCTAACATATCATGTGAAAATTTCAAAATCAAGGCTATCTAACTAGTTCAAATTCGTACACTACTCTACTTTTATATTGACAGTTTTTTTAGTTTCTTTTCCGTACCTATTTTTTGCAGAAATTGAGATTTTTGCGTTTCCTGAGTAAATATATAAAGTTTTTCTAAAACTTCCTGTTAAATCCACATATACTTCATCATCATTTACTGTAACTGTCGCGTATGGATCAGTTTTCCCTTCCACCTGGATTACATTTGATGTAAATCTGGAGTTTTCTAGAGGAGCCATAACGGTAAGCTTAGGACCTACGAATAAAAAGCTAAATTGAAAAACCACATAGGCAAAAACTGCAAGTACAACTCCTAAAATCAGGTAA
>CAZITH010000112.1:0-4171 GCA_964542125.1 uncultured Gammaproteobacteria bacterium
ATAGTCCCACTATTTATAGTGTTTTATAATCTTATTTTTAGAAAAGACAAAGTGCTTTTGACAGTTAAAAACACACCGTTTGTCTATTTCTTATTAATAACTTTTCTAGGTTTTATTCTATATCTTCCTTTGTTTAATTACTGGGCAAGAGGAGTCTCTTTTGTATTTCTTGTCAACATTGCTACAAATATCTTAGGATATGCAATTCTTGATTTATTTGGCCAGATTCTAAACCCTGCGTATCAAGTCTTAACAAGAAATATCACATTTTCTATAGCTGGGGTTACAGGTGCTGCTTTATGTTTGGCAGGCCTGTACATTTTTTACTTAAAAAAGCTCCCACTTCATGAGAGAAGAATTACCATCTTTTCTATAGGGTTCTTTTTAATCTCACTGCTGCCGTTTATTGGAGCTCAAAATCTTTCTCCCACAAATGCATACTTATCAGCGTTTGGATTACTTTTAATTTTGGGCGTACTTATTAAAAAACTGTACATAGCTGTTCTTCCCCAGGGAAGAGACATAGCGGCAGGAAGCGTGGGAATACTTATTTTTGCAGTATTACTTTTGCATATCATCCAAATTCAAGAAGCTCAAAAAGACTGGCATACCGCAGGACAATATATTCAAAACTTTTTTATATCCATAGATGATGCCTATTCTAATGAATGGAATTCTGATGACCTTGAATTAAATTTTGTGAATGTTCCCCAGGTAAGCGGGGCAGCGCCAGTTTTTCCCGGCGGGTTAGATGATGCGGTTTGGTTTGCATTTCATAATAAGAAAATCTCAATTAACACCTACGATTCTGTAGGAGAAGCAGAGAAAAATGTTGTAGTTTCAAGAAAAAATCGAATCCTTGAATTTATTGGTGAAGGAAAAGTGAAAGAAGTAATACCTGCAAGTAAACCATAATAGAATGAAGCTTTCAGTTATTATCCTTACATACAACTCATCAGGTTTCATTGACATACTCCTCTCTGTTCTTATTAGCAAGTACAAAGATAAAATTCAGCAAAAAGAAATGGAGATTATAGTTGCAGACAATGCGTCAATAGATGAAACGGTTAAGCTTGCAAGAAAACACAAGGAAGTGTATATTTTAGAAAATGGCGGAAACGTGGGTTTTGCAAAAGGGCTTAATAATGCGAGCAAAAAGGCAAAGGGAGAAATTCTTTTATTCATAAATCCTGACGCTAAATTACTATATGGAGACCTTTTTTCATTCATCTCAAAATTTGAAGATCCCAAGCTGGGGGTTTTGGGGGGAGAAATCCAGACTTATACTCATAAGAAAGAGCCATCGTGCGGGAAAGTTTATAACGCAGTAAATGTTTTTTTGCTAGCCATAGGTTTAGAAGAGTCCACAGGAATACGATTTTCCCCAGAAAAAGATCAAGAAGTGGATATGGTTTCGGGTGCATTTTTTGCCATAAGAAAGAGTTTGTTTGATGACCTGCATGGATTTGACGAGCATTTCTTTATGTATATAGAGGATGCAGAATTGTGTCTGAGGGTAAAAAAGAAAGGATATAGAGTTGAATTTTCAAATAAGGCAGCAATTCAGCATATGGGGCAAGGAAGCTCAAATAGAACTTTTGCAATCGTAAATATTTATAAAGGTCTTTTGTATTTTCATAAAAAACATATGAGTAATTTTTCTTATGTTTTTGTTTTATTCGTCTTAAGATTGAAGGCGTGGATACTTGTATTGTTAGGTAAAATTAGCCATAATGAATACTTAGTACATACCTATGCTGAGGCTCTCAAAAGCATTTCTTAAGAAAAATACTCTTCTTTCCCATTTTCCAGGAGTTTTATTAATCGCGATTTTTTATGTTTTCATTTCGTACCCAAGCATCTCTCATTTTTTTGTTGGAGATGATTTTAGTTGGTTGAGATGGGCTTCAGAATCAAATAGTCAAAGGCTTTTATTAAATTTTGTAGATGCGCAGGGTTTTTTCTTGAGGCCAATTCCTAAGCTTTTTATTTTTTTTGAATATACCTATTTTTCGCTTAATCAATCTCTTTACCACATAACCAACATTCTCTTGAATTTTATGGTGAGCATTTCTTCTTATGTTTTATTTTTAAAATTGTTTAAGAAAAAATACATAGCGTTTTTAGCAACTTTACTTTTTTCATTTATCCCTTCTCACTCACAAAACATTTTTTGGATTGCGACTATCTCAACAACTCTTTCTACACTTTTTATTTTCCTAGGACTTCATTTTTTTTATGCTGCACGGGTAAAAAAAAGTTTAGTACGCTATCTAATTTCATCACTGCTTTTTTTATGCTCTGTTTTTTCATATGAAAACGCAGTGATATTTATTTTCTTAACACTAATTCTAGATGTGTTTTTAGTCCAGAAAAAATATATCCCCAGTAGAGCACCCAGATTTTTCCCCTACATAATAAATTTCATCATAATAGTTTTTTATCTTTTTATAAGGTCTCATGCAGGTGCAGCAGGTTTTTCTGGAGATTATAATTACAATTTAGGAAGAGTAATTCCTAATACCGTTGGAAACTATTTAGGCTATGTTCTTTTATTTTTATTTTCAGAAAATTCTCTTTCGTTTTATAATTTTCTCAGATCATCTTTAAAGACATTTTCTTTAGTATTTAGCGTTGCAGGTTTTTTACTTGCTGCATTTGTTGGGGGATTTTTTCTAGAACATAGAGAAAAAATTAGACTTTCTAAAAGAACTAAACTATTTATTTTTGGCTTTTTGTTTTCGGCTGTAGGACTTTTTCCATATTTGCCATTAGGTAATATCACGCTTCGATATGTTTACCTTCCTTCTTTTGGCTTTGTTACAATGCTTTCAGTTTTAATTGAAAAAATATTTTCTGATTATATTCCGGAAGAGTACAAAGTAACGTCATTTAGTTTTTTAACACTTATACTTTTAGTTTTATGTTTTTGGGGTGTAAAAAATGCTGAGATTTATTGGAAGAGAGCATCAGATATATCATATAATACATATGGCATTCTTAAAAAGATAAATGCAAAAGAAAATTCTAATTTCTATTTCTATAATGTTCCTATAAAAACTGGCGAAGCGTATATATTTCCAGTTGGGTTACCAGATGCTGTTTATTTTGCGCAGGATAAGAAAAACATTTTTACATTTATAGTGCAAGACTATGAGGCGGCAAAAGAAATAGCTGCAGGAAAACAAAATAACTATATATTTAGTTTTAATAAAAATTTTATTCTTAAAAAAGTAGAGTAATGAAAAAAAAGTTACAATATATTATTTTAATAACAGTTCTTGCAGTGGGATTTATCTTGAGGCTTTATAGAATTAATAATCCAATAGGTGACTGGCATGCCTTTAGACAAGCTGATACATCCGCTGTTTCTAAAGTATTTGTGGAAAAAGGTATAAATATACTGTCTCCTCAGTATTTTGACATCTCAAACATTCAGTCTGGAAAAGATAACCCAGAAGGGTATAGATTTGTAGAATTTCCAGTTTTTAATGTGATTCAGGCGGGGTCATATATGCTTTTTAAGTCGTTGTCTCTTGAAGAATGGGGACGGATTATTTCTGTTATCGCAACAACCATTTCAGGGCTTGTTATATTTTTATTAGTAAAAAGGAACGCAGATTTTCTATCAGCTATTTTTGCCTCACTATTTTTTGCAGTACTTCCATATTCCATCTATTATGGAAGAGTAATTCTTCCGGATCCAATGTGTGCCTTAGCAATTCTTTTAGGGACTTATTTTTTTGATTTATGGATAGAAAGATACAAAAAAAATAATAATTCCTACTACTTTCTTTTTTTGGCAATTCTTTTTACAGGAGCCTCTTTTCTTTTAAAACCATTTGCATTATTTTTTACTTTTCCTATTATTTTTCTTGCATGGAAAGAATTTGGCTATAAAATATTTGTAAAATGGCAGCTGTATGTTTTTCTTATCCTTTCAGTAGTGCCTCTTCTATTTTGGAGAGTTTGGATTATGTCTCACCCTGAAGGAATTCCCGCATCAGCATGGTTGTTAAATGGTGGGAATATTAGATTTACCGGTGCATTTTTTTACTGGATTTTTGCTGAAAGAATAGGGAAATTAATTTTAGGATACTTTGGTCTGGTACTTTTATTTTTGGGCTTTATCAAACGCGACGAAAAAAAATATGGATTTTTTATCTCCTTT
>CAZITH010000113.1:0-4169 GCA_964542125.1 uncultured Gammaproteobacteria bacterium
AAAAGTAGTTAATAACCCTAAACTTTTAAAAAGAATTTGCGCTGTTACTCTTTCTGTAAAACTAGACAAGTCTTCCCAGTTAATTAAAAATAGGCTTGAAGCCTCTAATATAAGGTCATTAAATAATGTAATAGATGTAACTAATTATCTCATGCGGGAAATGGGGCACCCGGCCCATGTATTTGACTTAGATAGGCTTACCACAAAAGATATGCACATTAGGGAGGCAAGAGCAGGAGAAAAAATAATAACGTTAGATAAAAAAGAACACACACTTTCAGGCGGGGAAATTGTAGCAGATGATGGGACAGGAAAAATTATAGACCTTTTAGGAATAATGGGGACTGCAAACAGCGTAGTGACTGACGAAACAAGAAACGTTTTACTTTTCATAGACAATAATGATAAACATAAAATTAGAAAAGCCTCTATGGAGCTAGGAATAAGATCAGAAGCTGCAGTTCTAAATGAAAAAGGAATTGATCCAGAACTTTCTTATGAAGCACTTTTAAGAGGAATACAATTATTATCAGAGCTTGCTGATGGGAAACTAACTTCTCCAATATTAGATATATATCCTAAAAAGGAAACAGCAGCGCCTATAACAGTTTCACTTTCTCAGATCGATCAAAAAATTGGTGTAAAAATTTCTGAAGAAAAAATCATTAACATTTTAGAAGGGTTAGATTTTAAGGTTAAAAAACTAAAGAATGAAATTATTGTAACTCCTCCTAGCAATAGGCTTGAAGACGTAGAAATTCCTGAAGACGTAATAGAGGAAATTGCCAGAATGTATGGATACCATAAACTACCCAGCATTCTTCCGCCCGTTGAAACCGTAGGGCTATCTAGAAGATCTGAAAACCCGTTTTATTGGGAAAAAACTGTAAAATCTACATTAAAACACTGGGGTTTTACAGAAGGATATACCTATTCTTTAGTTTCTGAGGATATGCTTGAGGTTGCCGAGCAAGATGCGGTAAAAATTGCAAATCCCCTAGGCTCTGATATGGCATACTTAAGAACTACCTTAATTCCCAGTCTCTTACAGGTAGTAAGGGATAACAAAGCTTTTGAAAACATTAAGATCTTTGAACTTGCGAATGTATATATAAAGAAAAAAGATAGTCTCCCAGATGAAATCATGATGCTGTCAGGGGTAATTAAAAAAGAAAATCTTTCTTTTTCAGTGGTTAAAGGAATTATTGAAGGACTTTTCCATGAGCTGGGAGTAAAAAGATATCAATTTAAAACTGGAGAAAGTGCAACTGCTGATATATTTGTGAACGGAAATAAAATTGGAGAAATTGAAATCCTTGATAGAAGCCTTATAGATTTTGAGATGAATTTTACAGCACTTTTAAAATATGTATCTTTAAGAAAAACGTTTACCCCATTACCTAAATTCCCTGAAGCATACGAAGATTTAAGGCTGATAATAGACCAGGCGGTGGAATTTGAGAATATAGTTTCAACTATTAAAGATTCTAGTAAGCTTGTAACTTCTGTGAAATTACTAGATACATATGAAGATAAAAAAACGTTTAGGATTACCTTTCAGAGCAAAGAAAAAAACCTCACAAGCCAAGACATCTCAGAAGCAAGAGGAAAAATTCTTCAGAGCCTAAAAAACGCACTCAACGCTGAGATTGCCTAAACTATGGTAATTATTTCCTGGACCTTAGAACTTATTTATTGGCTTTTAAATGGGCTGTCAGTTTTTGTCCCATCTAGTTTTGACTCTCAAATTCCAAATCCTACAGAAAAAACACCTATTATTTTAGTGCACGGGTGGATGACGGGAAATGTTTTATATCTCCCGTTTAAAAAATATTTAGAGAAGAAAGGGTTTCAAGTTTTTATGCCAAGTTTTGGTTTACAAATGGAGGATCTGCATATTTATCCAAAACAATTAGCTAAATATATTGAGGATAAAAAAATCAAAAATCCCGTAATTGTGGGAATAAGTACAGGCGGATTAGTTTCTATAGAATACGCTCAAAAAATTGATGAGTGGAAAACTATTAAAAAATTAGTAACGGTAGCAACACCCTTTAAAGGAAGTTATGCAGCGTATCTTTCAATACTTTCTACTTCTGTAAAACAGCTCAGGCCCAACAGTTCATATATGAAATATATTGATGAATCAGTGGAAGCTCATCCTGAAAAAGTAGTAAATATTGTGGCAAAAGCTGACCAGCTGGTTTATAGAAATAGCAGCACACTGCCTGGAATTAAAACTATTATAATTCCTGTCATAGGACATGTAAAATTACATGCGTTCTCTCATAAAACATTTAATGAAATAGTAAAGATCGCAAGGGAGTAACGTTATATGAAGATATGTTCAACTCCAGCTTGTTCCTCGTTTAGTCTCGGAACAATGCGGAGTCTCAACATATTTTTACAATAATAAATTTTTAGGATTGAGGTAATTATTATAAAAATGAAAATTATGATATCAGGGAGCTCACAATTTGCAAAAGAAATGTTTGAGCTTGAGGCAAAGTTAAAGGAATTGGGACACGAGGCTGTAGCTCCTATAGGTATGGAGCCTCACCTAGAAGATGGTACGTTTGGGAATAATTTAGAAGAAAATCTCAAATTCTGTTTAGAAAACGACATTATGAGAAAAAATTTTAACCAGCTTGCAGGACAGGATGCTGTAGTAGTTTTTAATAAAGAAAAAAAGGGAATTTCGGGATACATGGGAGTATCTACGCTTATGGAAACTGCTATTGCTTACTTCTTAAAAAAGAAAATATTTATTATGTTCCCGCTGCCCAGTATGCATAAGGAAAGATGGGTGCATGAAGTGACTATTATGCAGCCGGTTATTTTAAACGGTAATCTTTCTAAAATTATTTAAGGAGTAGGAGTTATGGTAGGCGTTAGGGTGATTGAGGTTACGGGCGTAGGAGTAACAGGAACCTGAGTAGGCGCAGGATTATTATTTGAGTTATTGTTGTTATTATTTGAATCGTATTTCCTGTCTGATGTTTCTGTGGGGGGATGGTATTTAGAATCATCTTTATAGTTTTGATTTATCCAGTCATTTATCGCATCCTGCCACCTATTTTTTCCATCCGTTGAGACAGGATCTTGGTCAGAAAAAACTATGAAAGTTTTAACATCATAGTCACCATGGGAAATTTCGTCTACATTTGCAAGCTTATTTCCATCCTGTTTAGAAACCTTAATGGTTTTGTAAATTGGGGACGGGGCAGTGGGCTCTGTTCCTTTTAGGAAATATTCTGTACGTTTGGCTTGACCATCTACGGGAAGTCCTCCTCCAAAACTATCTATCTCAAGAGCAGAAACATCAGAGGGGACACTAAATTGCTCGTCTTTTTTATCCTTTAAAATTCCTGACATTAAGTAATGCCAGATAGGAGTCGCGCCTGTTACTCCAGAGGCAATTTTAGGGTTCATAGGAGAGTTGTCATTATTTCCAACCCAAACTCCAACTACATAAGAAGGGGTGTACCCAATTGCCCAGTTGTCACGCTTCTGGTCAGTGGTTCCAGTTTTAACTGATACGGTTTTTCCGGAAATGTTTAAAAGAGAATACCTTCCAAACGCAATTTCACGCGCATTATCATCTAGCAGAATGTGAGAAATAATAAACGCAACGCCCTCATCTAACACTTTTACACCATTTGAGTTTTTGTGCTCATATAAAACTTTTCCAGACGAATCTGTAACTTTGTTAATTCCATATGCGGGAAGGTATACGCCTTTGTTAGATAAAGAAGCGTATGCATTTGTAACCTGAAGAAGGGTTGCTTCACGCCCTCCTAAAACTAATGACAGCCCTACGTTTTTGAGCGTGTTGGGGGTTGGCTCCCAATTTTCTATTCCCAGATCAAAAGCTTTTTGCATGAACGGCTTTATTCCAACCTTTGCAAGCATTTTTACTGCGGGGACATTTAAAGAGCTTCCTAATGCAAATCTCATCTGCACTGGACCCCTAAATTTCCCGTCATAGTTAACTGGCGTGTACGTGGAATTATCCCCAGAATTAGTTGGGAATTCAGTTTTAACATCCATAATAACAGTGGAGGCTGTGTAGCCCTTTTCTAGAGCAGTTGCATACAAAAGCGGTTTGAGTGATGACCCAGGCTGTCTTAGTGCTAAAGAGGCATTGAAATTTCCCTCGTGGTCCGTAT
>CAZITH010000114.1:0-4075 GCA_964542125.1 uncultured Gammaproteobacteria bacterium
CCACCTTGGATTTTCATTGCCATTGGTTTTAGGATTCATATACTTCCAAAAAGCTGTAAAAGAATTATTCCAACTTGATGAGCAGACAAATCCTGAAGTTTTAATTGGAAGTCTATTCTTTATTCTTTCTCCAATTATTATTATTGACCAGATGTTTGTTTTCTTAATTACAATCTGGTTACTTGGTGTAATTCCTATATTAATGTTCTACTATCTGCGATATCTTCATTCCCAGCGTTTTATCTACATTTATCAGGCTTCGATTTGGTGTTTGATTTTCTCTTTCGCTCTGTATGGAGTGCCATGGTTATTGGGATTTGCCTTGCCAGTTATAATTGGGTTATTCTGTATTTCATTCTATTTTAAGAAGACGGAATTGATTATTTTCATTCGTCTCTCTTCAATTTTTTTTGGTTTTATTTTTCTTTCACAAGCATTTTGGTTAGTTGGTTTTATTTCACCGTATTTTAATATTGGACAAAATAGCTTTGCATCAAAATTTTTATCAAAAGGGTTTATTGATACCTACACACCTACAATTCTAGTGACTGCTACAGGAACAATAATTTACCCGTTGCTTAACCTATTCCATAGGCAAATTACCATAGATTTCGTATGGAAACTAAAGAATGTTTTTGAAACGTTTTATGACAAGATAATTATACTAAACATAATATATGTACTTATTTTTATTTTCGGAATTTTAAATTATAAAAAAAACTTAAAAGAAGAGAATAAAAAAATTTTTCTGATACTGCTAATTGCTTTTGTATCTTCAATTTACCTATTTACTGTTAACATCGGGCCGTTGAAAGATCTGTTTATATTCTTAAGACACGTTCCTGGATTTGTTATGTTTAGAAATTTTTATGACAAATTTGCACCTGGTTACGTTATGATTTACGCGACTCTTATTACGATTAGTCTTATTATGCTTACAAAAAAGTATCATAAACATCGTAAAATAATTCTCTTTTCATTTTTAACAGTTATACTTATTAATTTTCTTCCTGTAAGGGAGACTGTTAACTCACCACTTTGGACTACTGATAGTGTTCAAAAAACAGTTCAAATACCTGATGAGTACATGGAGACGATGAAATACATACAAAACAATATTTCATCTACAAATAATATTCTGAGTATTCCGTTTGGTACCTCACTTTATACTGTTGTGAAGGACAAAGATTCGGATAATGTATATGTGGGAGTATCCCCAGTAAAAATATTAAGTGGAGTAAATGATATCTCTGGTCATTTATCATTTAACTTTACAAAGGAGGCAGATGTGGTTGATGGTTATATTGTAAATAGAAAGTACTCTGAATTTAATAAAATGATGTATGCGCATAATATAAATTATATTCTGCTTACAAAAAATATTCCAAAACAGGTATTAAATTCATGGGTTTTTAGCAAGGATTTACTTGATGCACAAGACAATAACTTCTTAAAAGCTATAACTAATAAAAAAATATTTACAAGCCGTTCTGGTAATTATGAAATATACACATCTAAAACCTCAAACAGTTTAATTGACTCAAAAAACATTACTTTTAAAAAAATTAGTCAGGTGAAATATGTGATTTACATAAAAGGACTTAAAGGAAAACAAACTCTTTCCTTTGTTGATTCATACCATGCAGGTTGGAAGTTATTTCTCATGAAAAACCCATCACTTAATTTTTGTAAAAAACGAATTAAAAAAATAGGTTCTAATTCTGTTGAGTGTAAGGCCGATGATAAACTATTTGATTTTGAGGATGTAATATATTCTGTAGCAAAGCCAATTTTTGAGAATACGCATTCACTTGTTTATGAGGGTGACAATAAGTGGGAAGTTGATTCAGAGTATATCTTCAAAAATTTTGATAATAGCTTTTACAAAACAAATAAAGATGGAAGCATAGATATTGAAATGATTTTATATTTCAAGCCCCAAACGTACTTTTATATTGGAATAGTAATAAGCTTGATTACATTTGTTGCAGGTGGGTTATTGCTTTTATTTAACAAAAATGAAAAAAAATAAAAAAAACATATTAAACGGACTTGTCTTTAAAGTTTTAACCCCTCTTCTCCTTTTATTCTTTTGGGTTTTTAGTTCTTTAATTTTTAACAGTAGAACTAGTTTTTCAGTTTTAGAGCATGGAAATAGTGATGCAGTTTTGAAAGGAAAAATTCATGGAAAGCTTTATAAAAATGAAAAAATAGAAGGTGAATTTACTGCAAAAGAAAATAATTTGGGAATGGTAATGATTAGGTTTAACGATTTTGTTCTTCCGGATTATAGAGGCGAAGATGTTTTGTTATTTAAGCTAAAAGAAAAAGGGAAAAAGGACTGGTATTATTTTAACAGTTATAGATCAGGATTACTAAAGCGTCAATTATTATTTCCATTTGGGTTTCCTATTATTAGTGAATCAAAAGGAAAAGCTTATGAATTTGAGCTTCAATCTCTGTATGGTAATTCAACGAACGCTGTTGAGCTGAGCGGAATAAAACCAATAGTTAAAACAACTTATCAATTCCCGAGAAAAGAAATAGCAGGAAGTAAAATGCGTATTATAAAATTTTTACCAGTCAAAATAATTAACTCTTTTACAAATATCGATTTTTTGTTGTCTTCAGTAACATATCTGTTGCCCTTTGCATTGTACTTTTTTATGATGATCTTTTTTATAAAAAAAACGATCTTAAGCAGAAGAATTTTTACAACAGTTTTATATATATTCATTCTTACAGATTTAGTAGTGCTAAGAGAACTATATACCGGCATTTTTACAGTATTGGTTTTTTGGTATGCAATATCAATGAATGTGAATAAAGTAAGAGCTCGAACTACTTTTATTCTCACAACCTTCTTAATTATTTTCTGGATATTTTTGGTAAGCGTAGGTAACAATGTGTACTCATTAAAGCTAAATGTTTGGGTATATGCTCTATTTTTAATAGGGACGTTTCAGCTGATAGTAGAGAATAAAAGAAAAAAATAAGATGGAAAAACTTTTTGTAATTTTTGTAAATTATAACTCTGGCAATCAACTTTATGAAGGAATGAATTCTGTTTTAAAGTCAAAAAGCGTTTCTGGAGTTATCGTGGTAGATAATGCATCAAAGGATGATAGTCTAAAAAGAGTAGAGCAGATAAAAAGTAAAAAAACAATTATAGTTATTAAAAATAAAAAAAATCTTGGATTTTATAAGGCGCTTAATATTGCTGTACAAAAAGCATTTCAACTCAATGCGGACAAGGTTATGCCATTAGACTTTGATTTAGATTTTAGTTTTGATTTTATTTCAAAACTAGCACAGGTTGATGCTGACATGGTAGCGCCTGTTCTAAAATTTAGACAAAACGGAAAATGGTGGTATGATTATGGCGGAAGATTTAACCTTATAAAAGGCAGTTCCTATCATATTATTAAGCGTACACCTCAAAAAAAAGTTGGTGCAATTGTATCCTCGAGTGATAAATCAAATTCATATTGGTTTGATTTTATAAGCGGTGGCTGCACAATTATTAAAAAAGATGTATTTAGAAAAAACGGGCTTTTTGATGAAGACTACTTTGTATATTGGGGAGATGCAGATTTTGCACTACATGCAAGAGAAAATGGTTTCAAGGTTGTGATGGATGGAAATACTATTGTTTATCATAAGATTGAAATTAACACTCAAACCAAGAATTTTAGAAAACTAAAAATTTCTTTTTTAGACAACATAACATTTATAAAAAAACGAGTTAAATGGTTTTTTAAACCCGTTGCATATTTAAACCTTTTACTGTTTGCTTCAAAAATTCTGTGGAAAACAGTAATATAGTTTTTCTTGAAAAGGTGGCCAGCTTTTGTTAGAATCTTTAGAAATGAATGGTAAAATCCCTCTTTTCAAAGTTCACATGCCAAAAGATGTGGACAAACCTCTATTAGAAGTTTTGCACTCCGGTTATATAGGTCAAGGTCCTAAAGTTGAGGAGTTTGAAAAAAAGCTCTCTCAATTTTTAGGTACAGAAAATGTCCTCACTTTAAACTCTGGAACTTCCGCGTTGCATCTTGCATTAAGACTTGCAAAT
>CAZITH010000115.1:0-3977 GCA_964542125.1 uncultured Gammaproteobacteria bacterium
TCACCTATGGCATTGAGCCGCACAGTGTCTTCTATAATTAAGTCATCTTTACCAAAAACACTTCTCATAAGATCTGCAGTTTTATGAACGTTACCTAATATATCTGCCGTAACATCCATTTTTTCTGTATTATAGCCTCCACCTATATACAATACTCCTTGTGCTTGCCGGATAAATTGTATTTGTATCTTGCTAGGCAAAACTAACCCATCTTTTACCCACTGCGCCCGTACATTTGGGGGTACTTTAGCCATTACATCTCCATTAAAAAAGGGGGTACTTACAATATTAGTTGCATAGGTATAATCGGCTACCATATCTTTAGAAAGAACACCCAAAGAATCCAACGTTTTAAAGAGTTCTAGATTGTTTCTCATTTTGCTAAAATGGGAAATTCTATAATCTGCAGCCCTTGCAACTTGAGGATCACTACTGTAAAAATCCCGCGCAATATCTACAATGTTTTCCCCTGTAAATCCTGCAACAAATTTTGCGTTATATATTCTAAAAACAGAGTCTGAAAGTGAATTACTGCGCCAATCCTCTACCTGAGGCAAAATAACACCTGCATCACGCATTTCTTGTAAAAACTTTGGGAAATCTGGATCCCGCAAAACACCACCTGAAACATCATCGTTAAGAAGTCTTACTATCATATCTATTTTTCTTGAGTCACCGTCATACGTTGCCATTTTGGGAAAGAGGTTGTAAGAAGAAAGAGTATTGTATGTTGAGAAAATGTCTATATGCTTTGGAAAAAACTCAACAACCTTCTCAGCATCAAAACGCTTCCCTGTAATAACTGAAAGAGCTTTTGCAAAATCTTTCATTTCAGAAGTTTCTACCACCTGTTGCACTGCTGGATTACGAAATAAACTCTCAATTTTTTCAATATTAAGCTCATCACCATAACCAAGATTATAGTCAAGGTTTGCCTGTAAATATTTAGTAAGGGGCTCAAGTAATTTTTTTTGAGACAGCAAGTTAATAGACTCCAGCGTGTTCTCCCCATCTCTAATTCCCCACCGAAATTCTTTTGAAACAGCAGTTATTAAAAAGTCAAACTGAGAGGGAGTATCAGCTACCTGGGCTAGCTTACTCAGATGAGATGCATCAACAGGTAAACGCATTATTTCCGCAATTACACTCATTCTGTCTAAGAGATCTGTAGAATATTTTGCTGCTTCGCCTGTTTGAAGTAAGTTTAAGAGCCCATCCACCTCCCTTTGTGTATAAGGATCACCTCCAAGATAGTTTCTAATACCTCTATAGTGTCTTGTAGTTGCTTTTGCAAAATCTTCCATAAATTGCTGATTATCCTTATTTCCTAGCAGTCCAACAAAGGAACTAAGAACTGCCAGTTCCTCATTACCCAATAATGAAGGATTAAGGTTAAATCCACAGTCTTGTAACGTTTTAACGGCTTGCACTGAATTATCTCCCATTTCTAAAATTGCTTTAATCACTTTTATGTCTCCCAACTGAATGTTAAGAGGTGCATCTTTAAAACCATAAACCTCATACCGATCTGTTCCGTCATATACTCTACGAAAATCTGACTCTTGTATTTTGTACCCCACTTTCTCCCATTTTTTAATTATCTTGTTTTTTTCCTCTAGAGTTGGTTCTCTGTCAAAATGCTCATTTTTTTGATGCCATGAGGTAAGTCTTCTTTCAAAATCATTAACTAAATCATTAAATCCTTTAATATCCTTTATGCCCTGCGCTCTTGCTGCTGCTTCAAGGGCCTTATGTCTCAAGTGGTCTGTTTTAGTGAATTGTCTTTCAGGTGTCTCTGCTTTATAACGCGCTCTCCCATCTTGCATCTCTTGCTTTAGCTTTTGATACTCAGATTGAACGTCAAAAGATCCTAATGTATTTACAAACTCATCATATTGAGACTGCGCGGGAAGAAAAACGTCTGGTAGACTAAATGAAGTTTTATCAGCAGCCATTTCTGCTGATAATCCTGTAACGCGCTCACTGTTTAAATCTTCTAAAACTTCTCTTGGTTCTTGTTTGCCTTCTTTGTATCTTCTGAATTTGGGGAATTTTTCCTTTATCGTACTTCTCAAGGAAGGCTTGGGGACTTCTGGTTTCTCTACAGCGGAAACTTGCGATTGATTTTCGCTCATATATTCACAGTAACATGAGAATTCACTAAGTTCAATGTATGTAGCATGATACATGATAAAATACATGAGTTGGACTCGTAGCTCAGCGGTAGAGCGCTGCATTCACATTGCAGATGTCGGGGGTTCAAATCCCTTCGGGTCCACTTGATTCGTGATTGACTTTTGAGGTCAGATTCTGCAAAATAGTATGGTGCAAATAGTAAGAGGGCTTTACAAATGGCTTGTTGATTTAGCAGAGACTTTAGTTATAGCTGGCGCTATTTTTGTTGTAATTTATGCCTTCTTAATCCGCCCTTTTCAAGTAAACGGAAGCTCCATGTTCCCTACCTTTATAAATGGTGAGTATGTTTTCACAAATTTACTAACCCAAAGGTTTGGTCCATTAAAACGAGGCGACGTCATTGTGTTTAAAGCACCCCCAAGTCAAGACAAGGATTACATAAAACGAATTATTGGGCTTCCTGGAGAAAAAGTAAAAATTGCGGAGGGTCTTGTGTATATTAATGGAAAAAGGCTTGATGAATCAGCATATTTAAATTCCTCAGTAAGAACTGACAGTAGAGGTTTTGCACATGAAGGAGAGGATGTTTTGGTTTCGCAAAAAAGCTATTTTGTAATGGGAGACAATAGGCTCTATTCTTCTGACTCCCGGGATTGGGGGCTTGTTACCTTTGATAAAGTTATTGGAAAGTCTACGTTAGTATATTGGCCGCTTAATAGGGTTCGCTGGGTTCAGGATCCTAAATATTCACTGTAAAAGTAGGAAATTATCCAAGAAGGGCGCGAAGAATTTCTGCAGTCTCTGATGGATCACCTTTTTTAACAATAGTAATTCTTAAAAGCTTACTTGTCTGGTCAATTCTCACATCATCCAGCTTTTTCTCTTCCTGATACCTTTTTGCAATAGCATCTAGCTCTGGAATATGAAGTTTGTCACCTTTCTTGCGTGGCTCCTTCTCCTGAATTTCTGCTTTTACCTGACGCGCAACTTCCTCTGCTCCTCTTACTGAAATTCCTTCTACTAAAATCCTTTTAAATGCTGCAAGCATTAATTTGTGGTCCCCGATAGAAACAAGCGGTCTTACATGTCCTTCTGTGATAACTCCTGCTGCTAAAGCATCTTTTATTGCATCTGGAAGGGTTAAAAGTCTAATAGTATTAGAAATGTATGGGAGACTCTTTCCTACGCGTTTTGCAACTTCTGTAACTGAAAGTCCGAATTCATCTATAAGTCTTTTGTAAGCCTGCGCGCGTTCAATAGGATTGAGATCTTCACGCTGAACATTTTCAACTATAGACATCTCAAGCATTACTTGAGGACTTACATTTTTAACAACAACAGGAACTTTAGGAAGGCCTAAAATTTTTGCTGATCTCCAGCGCCTTTCTCCAGCAATAATTTGGTATCCGGCGGGAGTATTAGCTACTACAATGGGCTCCAAAATTCCTTGTTCTCTTATGGAGTTTACTAGGTCTGTGAGTGATTCAGGGGAAATAAGGCCTCTTGGTTGCAGGGGATTAGGCTGAAGAAGATTTGTTTCAAGCTCAATAATTACTTTATCGTCATCCATAAAAAGCATTATGCGCAAACCTCAACTACTTGCTTTCCTAGTTTTTTCTTGAAGGAAACTGAACCCTTTGAGGTAGCAAATATAGTGAAATCGTTTCCCATGGAAGTACCATCTCCTGGGAAAAATTTAGTACCCTTTTGACGTACTATAATGTTTCCAGGAATAACTTTTTCTCCACCAAATGCTTTCACTCCACGTGTTTTGGAGATCGAATCTTTGTTTTTCTTAACTGATCCTTGTGCTTTTGTATGTGCCATTTTACGAGCTCCTT
>CAZITH010000116.1:0-3861 GCA_964542125.1 uncultured Gammaproteobacteria bacterium
CTGCATTTGCATAGGAAAAAAGTCCGTCTTTATAGTTAGAAGCCGTTGGGGTAGCAGCTGTACAGATAGAGTCAACATATCCGTTGGGATAAGAAGCACCGTCTACGCCTTTATGGTCCTTACAAATAATAATTGGATTTATAGGATTTGATCCGCCTGACTGAGCAGAATCACACACATAGAAGTATGGTGCATTATTTGAGTATGTTTGGGCGCAGTACCCATTTGCGTCTTTATCATTTGCATAATGGGTATTTCCAAAGTTGCATGTGATGGCTCTACTGGTATTTGCCCATCTAGGGTGAGCGTCTCTGCCATTACCGTTTGAACAGTACCCATCTTTATCAGGCGCGCTGTAAGTGGTCGTTTGGTTTCCGGGGCCACCGCTTGATCCGCCAGGTCCTCCACCGGGTTGTGCACCTACAGATCCACCAGCATTTGGATCAGGTTTTTGGCCATTTGCACCATCTGGACATTTACCACCGTGTTTTTCTGCATCAGTAAAGCCAAAACCTGTGCAGTTTCCTTTATTTCCATCAAAGGTATTTTGTGCAGGGAAGGTGTTTAGGTTTTCTGCTGAGGAGTCACTTTCCCCCGAGATAATATTTATTGCCCAGTTACCATTATTTTTAAATATATTATTTGAGATAGAGCCTGGTTTATTTCCAGCGCCCAAGCCTCCGCTAAAGTGGCTGCCATTAGGCCAGCCAATTCCGCTGTCTGTATTGTCAGTTATAATGTTTCCAGTAAGTGTTGCATTAGAATACCCAAGCCAGAATCCCCAACCACAGTGAGTTGCAGTGTTTCCGCTAAAGGTGTTTCCTGTAGAAAACGTTGCTTCAAAACAGTTATGAGGAGAATAAGATCCGTCATTTCCCGTAATGGTATTGCCATTACTTGGGCTTCCAGCTTCATTTCCTATAAAAAATCCATCACCAGAATGCGTTAAGTCATTGCCAGAAATTGTATTCCCATTTGATGAATTAACTAATAATATTCCAGCAGAATCACAACTGTCTGAGCAGGGGTTTACATAATTAGCAGTGTTTTTAGAGACGGTATTTTGGGAAGAGCCTGATAATCTAATCCCCCACGCGTTATTATTTGAAACAGTGTTGTCTGAGATGGTATTTCCGTTGGAGTTAATAAGATTTATTCCAATTGCTTGGCTTTTTCCAATATTTTTTAAGATAGTGCTTGTACTAACAGCAGACAGCAGTATTCCTCCGCCAGGATTATCTGAGTTAATCAGCCATTGGGCCGTATTGTTGCCGCCAGCATTTTCTGAAACATCATTATTCTCCACGTGTACTCCAGAAGAATCTGAAACATTTATCCCATATTTAAAATTTTTGACGGTAAAATTTTTAACAGTAACCCCTGTATGTCCAGCTACAACTATGCCATTACCCGTCTTACTACCACCATCAAGCGTTAAACCTCCTCCGTCTATGACTACATTATCCGCCCCAGCTGTAATTATTCCTGCATCTGCCATGTTTGTTTGTACGGTAGTTTTACAGAATGTAGTGCTCTGTGTAACCGTTGTAGTTTTTCCAGACTCAAGCGTAGTACAATTTCCAGAGCTTCCACCATTTCCCTGGTTACCTCCAGTGGAAGAGTCTGGTAACCCCATTGCAACCCGTAGTACTTCTATTGAAACAGTATCAAAATAAGGAAGCGTGTAGTTAGACATGCTATTGATGCCATTTGAAGGACGATAAAGTTTATAACCGTCATCGCATCCTAGTTGATACTCAACATTTGATATTTTTTTCCAGCTATCGCTGGGCGGTGACCCAAAAAAACAGTTTGAATGTGTTTGAGTTTGAATTCCATCAAAAGGCCATGGATGGTCTTTGTCAACAGCTTTATCTCCATTTATTTCATGATGTAGGTTTCCAATTAGATGGCCAAGCTCATGTAAGACTGCGGGAGCAAAAGTTGGAGTGATTGACACAAATGCATATCCATTTCGCACAGAGTAACTTCCTCTGTCAATACCTTGGAAATTGCCTAAAATTAAGATGGCATTGGAGGGTTTTCCTGCCAGATTTATATATTCTTGTATTTTTGATGTATCACAATAAACACTCTTGAGAGGTGTCTGAGGATCAGCTGTGCAGCTTAGGTCGCTCATTGTAGCAATCTTATCTATTACATTAAATGTTATACTTCCAGCGTTTTCTTTAAATGGAGATGCGGAAAAAACAACCTTTTTAGCTTGGTCAACATGTTCATGGAACAAACTTAATTGTGAACTAGTATACTCTAGCGGAATAATTGCTATGCTATAGGTATTAGCGTCAAATTGTGCAATTTTCGCTTCAGAATTTGGTTTGAAGAGGTTCGACTCTTGTTTTAAATACTGTTCTGTTATTATTTTTCCTCCGGATTCAATAATTCTAATTTTTTCACCTTTTATATCAGGAAGTGTGATTATGAATTTACCGGTTTTATAAGTTTTGGGATTTGGTACCTGTGAATTATCAGAATAAAAATGTGGCATTGTAGTTTCGCTAGGCAAATCAAATGACGTTTCAGTAATTACTTTTTGATTTTTGTCTAATATCTGTAGGGTAAACTCCTTAGAAAGCTTAATAGGTTTAGGTGGCGAGATTTTAGTAGGGAGTTCCCTTACAGATTCTATTGCAATTATCTTTTTAGCGTCATTATTAAATGAAAGATGTATCTCTAGAAGTTTACTGGGGTCCACTTGTATTGGGGTAGGATTTGATTGTCGATGGTTTATAGAATTGGTAATAGACAAACTAAAAAAACCAACACACAAAATAAGAACAAACGCGCTTAAGATAATGAATAAAATTCTATGAGAAGAAATGAAAGAGAGCATTCTTGAATAAATGTTTCTCATAAATACTCTATCCCAAAAAGGGGTATGTATTTACAATATCATCTAAGGTTCGTAAGTCAACAGGAAAAACTTACTGACAATTTGTTGGGTCAAATTGTTTTTCTGCTTTTTGTGTTCCTCCTGAGAAGCCAGACCCTGTTTGTGATCCTCCGCTGAATAAACGTAATTTCCAGGGTTTTATATTAAATCCTAAATTATCTGGAAGCGGAAGAGTTATGGATTCGCTACCCAGAGATGATGGTATGTATTCATTGGTTTGTATAGAAGTACCATCTACAAGGATTTCATAATACCCTTTATCCGGACCATGAAATCCTATAGAAACATTTGAGAGATTATTCGCAGCGTCGCAGGATTTATTAATAAGATCAATTGACCATTGGCTGTTGGCTCCTGCAGCCGGTGCAGGAGTAGGGGTAGGTGTTACATCTTCATCAGGGTAAATCATGTCAAAGGCGCTTTGTCCTCCCACAAAAACAAAGGCTGCGGCTACTATCATTATAAGAATGAGAGTTTCCATTCCTCCTTTTTGAGACTTAAAACTTATTTTCATTCTTTTAGGATTTTATTGAAGACAGGTGAATTGTTTATCTGTTTTTACAACTCCTCCCCATTCAACTACAGTGAAGCCGTTTCTTACTAAAGGAAGAGTAGAGGGCGGGAAAACGCTCACTGGTGTATCCATAGGTTCAAAATACAGAGAAACTCTTATGGTAGTAGTAGGCTGAGGCGAAATAGAAAGCGGAGCAATACTGTCTAAAGTATTTCTGGAAATAACACCAATAAAATAATAAGGACTTTTTGGAAGGGCATTTTTCCAGTAAGCTGCCATTTCTTCTGATTCCTTAGTGTTTAATCCTAATCTAGGCAGCGTTTCCAGCAAAAATGGGGAAACATCTTTTTCAGAAACTGAATATCCGGTTTGAGGCTTTTTTATAAGTATGCTGGGGATGTCAGCCTCATAGTATAAATAAGGGAAGGTTTTG
>CAZITH010000117.1:0-3770 GCA_964542125.1 uncultured Gammaproteobacteria bacterium
CTCAGTGGTAGAGTAGCTCTTTCGTAAAGAGCAAGTCGTGGGTTCAAGTCCCACCGATGGCTCAGAGTAACTCTTTAAAAGCAAAGCTTGCGGTGCTCGGCTACGCCTGCGCTCCTGAAAGAGTAAGTCCCGGATTCAACTTTTTTGAATTTTTCAAAAAGGAAGGTTCTGAGCGTAGTGAGAGGTTCTTTTTCCCAGAAGTGCCTCATGACTATATCTGTGCTCGTATCCTTTTAAGAATTTCCTTTGTGCTTTTTTCTATATCCTCATTAACTACAATACCGCCTTTAATAACCTCGGGTGAGAAATTTAGAGTCTGCATTTTTTCAATTTCAGCCTTAGCTACGTTAAATCTGCTCCCGTCAGGGTCTCTTCCTAGATCCTGAAGCCTTTTTTGTAAAAGAGGAAGGGAAGATGGTAGAATATAGATAGGAAAAACCATGTCTTCAAATTCTTTTTTTAAAGCAAATATTCCTTCATATGTATAATCAAAGATTGGAATCTTACCCTTGTTAAGGGCATTTTCTAGAATCTTTTTTTCAATAGAATATTTGTTTCCATGTTTGTAAATGGTAGGAAGTAATAGCTTTTTTGATTCCATATTTTCAAATTCGCTTTTACTTACACAAACTCTGTCGTCTTCTTCGGAGCTTCTAGCATTTCTATTAGTTACAAGCGGGATGGGAATAATAAGATTGTTAGAAGCTTCCAAAGATTTTATGAGAGTAGATTTTCCAACCGCCGACTCCCCAACAAGAACCACAATAATTTTTTTATGTTTTTTGCTTTTCATAATGACGGTAATTATATCAGCAAATTTTATTTTTTTATTCAAATTGTCACAATTTTTCAATTTTTCACAAAATATTTTTTAAATAGCCTATCCAAAAACTCTTTACCCGTTTTTTAAAAATAGCCATAAATTAGCCTCAAAATAAACACTTTTTATGTATAAAAAAATAACTCAAATTACCCTTTTTGCCACTTGACAAATGTTCACAATATTTGGTTAACTAATTTTACTAAAAAATATTTTCACGATTTTAAAAAGTTACAGAAAATATTTTAATCTTTAAAATATGTCACGAACTGCCCGAAAAGTTACAAGAAGAATCTCAGCTAGAACTAAACCCTCCTCTGTTAGACATGCTAAGAAAAAACCTTTCAATATCTTTAAGCTCTTTGAATTCTGGCTCGTAGTTCCGCAATAGGTTTAAGATAAGTAGTAATAGAAAGCGCCAACGGGTATGTTGGGGTTTTTTTCGTCCTCAATTCGAACATTAGCTCGAATATCCTCAGGATCTCCAATTCTTGGAATGGAGATCATTCCGTTTAAGGCAGAAACGGAATTCTAACAGGTGGAGAAAATGTTCTTTATTAGGCTAAGAAAAGTATCATGAACTAGTTGAGAAGTAGAGTGGCGTTTAAATATATTTGAGCCTTCTGTGGGATTCGAACCCGCGACCTGCTGTTTACAAAACAGCTGCTCTACCACTGAGCTAAGAAGGCTTCCCTTCCTTCGGAAGGATAAGGAGACCTTGTCTTTTCCTTGAAAAGGTAAAAGAAGGCGTTACACTTCTTCTTGCCCTTCCTTCGGAAGGATAAAGAACGCGCTTTTGTTTTTCTTGCTTTTGCCTTGCAAAAATAAGCAGACCTTGTCTTTTCCTTGAAAAGGTCAAATAAGGCGTTTTGTGTTTCATTGCCCTTATTTATATAAAGACAAAGAAAGACTCAAGAAAAACCAGAATATTATTATAACAGAATATTTGAAGATTATACTTTTAAGTTAGTAGGGCAAAAAGTATCCAAATAAGTTTATTATGCCTTTTTTGCGGGTCCCAAAGGTTGTATTTTTGCAAAATCAGGCTCAGCATACAGCGTTTCAACACCCATGTAGATAGTGATTTTGTTTGATTCAGCCTTAATAATGGCCTTTTCAGTTTTTACCTCTTGTTTTTGATGCTTATCAATCCAGACAGTTATATTCCCCGTTGCCAGAGTAATGAAGTTTTCATGTTCTGGAAGTATATCTAGCGGTCCCACACTGTTTTTACTGGAAACTGCTACCGCTTTTCCTTCAAAGACCACCCTGTTAGGATCCCTAATTAATACGTCCAGATGGAATAAATCAGGGGTTTCTTTTTGAACTGGTGCTCCAAGTGAGCCAAAATTGGTTACTGCCATATGTTAAACAAATTTTTCATCCTTTAAAGATCCTACAAACATTAGTTTCTCGGGGGCAATTGTATCATACCTACCCTTAACTATATCATTTACATCGTTGACAAGGTCAGTTGTCTTCACAAATTTACCGGGTCTTCCCGTTTGAGACTCAGTCACAAAGAAGCTCTGAGTCATGTATGCTTTTAATAGTTGGGACCTTTTGTAAACAAGCTGATCATTAGGATTAAGTTCAGACTCTCCAATAAGAGAGACAATTCTATCAAGAGATACAACCTTTTTAAGAATATTTTGTGCGTCTAAAAGAGTTCTGTAATGAAGTTCACCCACGGTTTTAGGGTTAAGAGCAGAGCTGGTGGAGGAAAGCATATCCATAGCAGGAAATCTTCCTTCCTGATACAAGTTTCTTGATAACAGTATTGTGGAATCTAAGTATGGGAAAATAGCCTGAACTGCAGGGTCAGAATTGTCATCTGATGGAACATAAACTGCTTCTATAGTAGTAACCGCTGCATCCTTAACTGATACAAGACGTTCATGAAATCTTCCCATTTCTGAAGAGAGAGTTGCCTGATATCCTCCTTCTCCTGGTAGTGTGTTCATGAGGGTAGAAAGCTCATATCCTGCTTGAGCAAACCTAAATACATTATCTATAAAGAAGAGAACATCTTTTTTTTCTCTATCTCTAAAGTCTTCTGCTATAGACAGGCCTGCAAGAGCAGTTCTAAATCTTACTGCTGGATTTTCTCCCATTTGTCCAATTATTAAAACAACTTGAGGAAGCACTTTACTTTCCTCAAGCGTTTCATAGAGCTCATGTCCTTCCCTAATACGTTCTCCAACTCCCGTAAAAACAGAGACACTCTTTGATTTATTAAGTATCACTACGTTATGGATAATCTCAGTTAAAAGTATGGTTTTTCCAACACCTGCTCCTCCAAAAATTCCAGCTTTTCCTCCTTTAAAAATAGGAGCAAAAAAGTCAATTGCCTTTATTCCTGTCTCTAGAATTTGGGTAGGAGGAAGGACATCATCAAATGCAAGTTCTTTAGAAAAAATTGGCTTACGTTCTTCTAAATTAAACGCTTGTTTCCCGTCCTGTGGACTTCCAAATATATCTAGAACCCGTCCTAGAACTTGATTGCCCACTGGAATAGCTATGGAGGAGCCGGTGTTAATAACTTGCATTCCGCGTTTCAAACGGTTTTCTGGAGAGAGAATTATGCAGTAAAAAGTAGATGAAGTTGCAGATTCCCAAACTTCTAGTTTTATATTTTCTAATTCTTCCACAGTCAAAACATCATGGATAGAGGGTAGGTTTTCACCAAACTCAACCTCCGCAACTTGACCTGAAATAGAAATTATAGTCCCCTTTGTTTCCATAATCTTAACCTAGATAATTGTGCGGTGTGTCTTTGGGACCACACGGCACCTGAAAGTCTTTGAATTTGCTTAGAGTTTTCAGATAGTCTTTTTGCGCGTATTTCATTCTTCTTTAAAACATCCTCCTCTTTTTCTATAGTGCTTAACGAGTCCTCCATTGACTTAATTCTTGAAGCAAGACGGCTTAGCTCTGATTCGTCCACAAT
>CAZITH010000118.1:0-3767 GCA_964542125.1 uncultured Gammaproteobacteria bacterium
ACGCGGTTTTTTTTGAATGCAATTTCAATATTTTTACTTTTGGAAAAAGCGTCTACTTTTTGAATCGCATCTTGAACAACGTTAGAAAGAGATATTAATTCAAAAATTCCAGCAATATTTTTTTCTTCATGTTCTGTAAGCTATATGAGATCATCGGTCAATACCTGTAAATACAGAATTTCTTGCAGATTTTGAGAAAGTAATTTCTTTGCTTCTTTTAAAGTAAGGTTTTTATTTCTGAGATGAACTTCTGTAGCAGTTTGGATAGAAGTTAACGGAGTCCTCAGTTCATGAGATGAATCGGCAATAAAACGTTTCTGATCATCAACCATTTTCTGAATAGGTTTGAGTGTTCTTCCTGCTAGAAAGTATCCCAGAAATCCAGCGGCAACAAAAATAACACCATTTATCCCAAGAAGTGTAAGAATTACTCGGGATCGAGCTTGAGAAATAACGCTTGAGTCAAAAACCCTAAACCTAACTGGTCCGTACGGAAGCATTATTCCTTCCTCTTCCTGCTCAATTCTAACTTGCTGAAATCTCTCAAACCGAATAATTTCTCTATTTGCTTCAGTATAAATTGCAATACTAAAAAGAACGCTTATGAACATGATGATAAGAAGATACCAGGCAGTAAGCTTAATTCGTGTGGAGTAAAACATATTATCCTATTCTATATCCAAAACCACGCACGGTGTTTATTATTTTTTTTGACGGAAATGGCTTATCAATTTTTGTTCTTAAATATCCAATATACACCTCAACTGTATTAGGTAAAATGTCAGATTCATAGCTCCATACATGTGAAATAATCTGATCTTTACTGAGTATCTGTCTGGGATGACGCATAAGATATTCTAAAAGAGAAAATTCCTTTTGGGATAAAAATATTTTTTTACTTCCTCGTACCACCTCATATGTCCTGGTATTAAGACAGAGGTCATTAACTTTTAGCTTTTCCTCTACTGTTTGAGCAGGACGTCTTACTAAGGCATGGAGACGTGCAAGAAGTTCTTCAAAGAAAAAAGGTTTTACCAAATAGTCATCTGCGCCTGCTTCAAGCCCTTCTACTTTTTCTGCTAATTGTCCTTTTGCTGTCAAAAGAAGAATTGGTGTGTGAATATTTTTTTCTCGTAATTTTTTAACCAGTTCCACTCCATCCATTCCAGGAAGAAGTCTGTCTAAAATTATCACATCATATTCTTCGGAAATTGCAAGGTCATATCCGTTAGTTCCATCATATGAAACATCAACGGCATACCGTTCTTGCATCAAGCCCATTTTTATTGAGTTTGCTATTCTATGTTCGTCTTCTATAATCAGGACTTTCATGGTTCTAGCTCGTATTATACTCAAATAGTTGAAAAATAGCTGAGAAATAAACCCATGTTAAAACTATAGAAACACATAATTTTAATGTATAATAATTTCATGAACCCCGATTTTAAAATAGAAGATATAAAAGTAGGAACCGGCGCAGAGGTAAAAGCTGGGGATACAGTGGTTGTACATTACACTGGATGGTTAACAGACGGTAAAAAATTTGATTCATCTGTTGATAGGAATGAACCTTTTGAGACAAAAATTGGTGTTGGAAGAGTTATTAGAGGATGGGATATGGGAATCCTGCACATGAAAAAAGGCGGCAAAAGAAAACTCACGATTCCTTATGAGTATGGGTATGGTGAGATGGGCGCACAGCCTCTTATCCCTGGCTTTGCTACTCTTCTATTTGAAGTAGAACTACTTGATATTAAATAAAATTTACTTGACATTTATTTCTCAAGAGTATACGCTAAACGTATGGTGAGAGTTATATCTAAAAAATCTGGTGCAAGTAGATTTAGTGGATTTGTGTGGTCCCCTGAGTTTGGGGCTACCATCATTTCTGTACTTGTCCTTATTGCTATACCAGTCACAGTCCTTTTAACTTCCAAACAACAAGATGTTCGTCAGAGAGCATCAAGCGTTAATAAAACTGCAGTTATTTCAGTTTCACCTTCCACTGGATCCTTTAAAACAAATGAAGAATTTTCTGTAAATGTAGAGGTTAATGGTGGAACACAAGCTTTGGATTCTGTAAAAGCAAACATAGCAGTTTCTCCAAATCTAAAAATTGTATCTTTATCTGTAACACCTGCTTCTTCTGGGGGATGCTCATTTACTTTTCCTAATGAACAAAACGCACCAAGCATAAACAATCCATCCTTTGAAGGAATTCTTCCAACGTCTCCTATATCCCGCTGTACGCTTTATACTATGACTCTTATGCCAAATACCGTTGGGGAAGCATCAATCACTGTTTCTAAAGCAGAAGCAACCTCTCCTAATTCAGGAAGTGAAAACGTAATTGAAAACGTAATTGGTGCAACCTTCACTATAACCCAATAATCTTCTCTAGTATCCTAACTGTTTATATACATCCTGCTGCATAGTAAGAGCACTTTGCAGCTGGGTAACTATCTGAACGGTTAAAATAATAGTAATAATAAGTGAAATAACAGTTAACGCAACTCCAATAGCGCCAGTTGTTCTGGATTTTGGGTTATTTTGAATCAAATATTTTACCGAAGGAATTAGCCCAAAGGGCGGCAAAAGAACGCAGAAAATAAAGAATGATATTTGTTTTGTAAGTGTGGGAGGTTTTAATTTAAGTGCTTTTCCACAATTTGGACAGAAAAAATAAGAATCCGAGACGGGAAAGCTGCAGGATGGACAAGGAAGAAGAGGTTTCTCTGCATTTTGGGAAGAGTCTAAGAAATCAATCATATTTTAATACAGTTGAATAAATGCCCCGCTTGAAACCTCAAACCAGTATAAAGGGCCATCAGTTTTGTCTTCGTTTACTGTTTCTATAATAAGAAGGTTAGATCCAGCCCAGCCAGTGGCTTCTTTAAATTGATATGGGAATTTTTTCTCATTAAAAAGTTTTCCAACATCTATTGTTTTTTCAGAATCTGAAAAATTTTCCCCAGAAGTTTTTAGCAATAGGTCAGTTTTTCCTCCGTTCTGACTGCTTTCCAGAAAAACATACTCTTCTCCCGGATCCCACGTATTTCCAGGAAGAGAAATTGAGGAAGATTCATCTCTTACTTCTCGTAGTAGTTCTGACCCGTCAGATAGAGTTAGAATGTATTCTGAGGTTTTATTTTGAGTACTTTTTTTTAGAGTTACATATTTTTTCCCATCTACTGAATATGCTTTTTCTTCTTTATCTTGAGCATATGCACGCGTTTCAGATGAAATCTTGGAAACTGGGGAAGAAACTAAATCACTAGTCTTTTTAAAAGGATTGAGAAGTAAATAACCAGACACTAATACTGTTACTACTAATACAAGCAAGAAAAAACTTCTCAGATTCATACATCCAGTATAGCAATCTTTTAAAAACTTTCATAGGAATTCTTCTGGTAAACACTGTTAAGGAATACTATAATAGCCTTAGTGTGAAACGTACACTATTCATCTTTCTTGTTGTGGTGGCACTTGCAGGGGTGTTTATTTTTGGTTTCTTTTTAGGGATTAAACAAACTCCACCCTCTCCAGACGAATCTTCCCAATCCATACCTCAAAGAACTGGACAGACAGGACTGATTAATCCATTATTGGATTATGAAATTTCCCAAAATCTTTTCACGGGTGAGCTAAAAAATTTTAAGAATAGAGTTCAGAAGGTAGTTGATGAGGATACAAAAAATAAGTTGGTATCTGAAGAAAGCGTCTATTTTAGAGCAATGCGGGATGGTCCCTGGTTTGGTATTAATATC
>CAZITH010000119.1:0-3732 GCA_964542125.1 uncultured Gammaproteobacteria bacterium
ATACTGTATATGGTGCAACATTTTTAGTGGTATCGCCTGAGCATCCCTTATTCAAGCAAGCCCAAGTTAAGAGCAATAATGATATATCAAAGTATATAGACATATCTAGAAACAACTCAAGTCAAGAGATAACGGCAGATGAAAAAGATAAGACAGGTGTATTTTCAGGCTTACATGCAGTTAATCCCGTCAATAATAAAAAAATTCCTATATGGGTGGCAGATTACGTTCTTATGGATTATGGAACTGGCGCAATTATGGCTGTTCCTGCTCATGATAATCGTGATTATGCCTTTGCAAAAAAGTACAATCTTGCAATAGAGGCGGTAATTGATGGTGGAAGTATAGATAATGGAGCTTATGTAGGTCCTGGTAAATTGATTAACTCTGAAGAATGGGATGGGCTAGAGGTTCCTAGAGACTTACCAAAAGTAATTGACTCATTAACTCAAAAAAATCTGGGTAGTAAGCAAGTAAACTATCACTTAAGGGACTGGTTAATTTCTAGACAAAGATACTGGGGTCCACCTATTCCGATGATTTTCTGTGAAAACTGTTTTCACGAAAAAAAGGGTGAAAAAAACGACATGCCGGGTTGGTATAGCGCTCCCCAAGGTGAACTGCCAATACTGCTTCCTAACGTAGAAGACTGGAAACCATTAGGGACTGGAAAATCTCCGCTTGCTAACCATCCAGAGTTTTATAACACCAAATGTCCAAACTGCGGAAAAGACGCCGTGCGTGAGACAGATGTTTCTGATACATTTTTAGATAGTTCGTGGTACTTTTTGGGCTATATTTGCTCTCAAATTACCGAAAATTCTGAAAGTTCAGAAAATATAACAAAAGATATCACAAATAATCATTTAGATAAAAAAACAAAAAGTGATAAAGCCTATAGAAACTTTCCCTGGGATACTGAAATCGAGCAAAAATGGCTGCCTGTAACCAAGTATATTGGCGGGGCAGAACATTCAGTGCTACACCTTTTGTACAGTCGATTTATATCGATGGTACTGCACGATTTGAAATTTATACACTTTGAAGAACCCTTTTCTTCCTTCTTTGCACATGGTCTTATCATAAAAGACGGAGCAAAGATGAGTAAGAGCAAAGGAAACGTTGTAAAACCTGATTTATACATAGAAAAGTACGGCGCTGATACCTTACGGACATATCTTATGTTTTTAGGCCCATTTTCTGATGGAGGAGATTTTAGAGACAGCGGAATAGAAGGGATGAATAAATTCTTAAAAAGAGTTTGGACCCTACTTTCAACAAAAGTAGGAGAAGTAGAGATGTCCGCTGATGGGAAAACCTTTATGCATAAAACTATTAAAAGAGTTGGAGAAGACATAGAAGCATTTAAATACAACACCGCAATTGCTGGAATCATGGAGTGGTATAACTTTTTATCAAATCATAAAACCATACATAAAGATGAAGCAGAAACGTTTCTAAAGCTCGTTGCTCCTTTTGCACCTTTTTTAACCGAGGAGCTTTGGAGTAATTTTGGGCATACAACATCTATTCATCTTGAGCTGTGGCCTGCCTATGATGAAAAATACTTAGTTTCAGATGAAGTTATTATCGTGGTTCAGGTTAATGGTAAAAGACGAGGAGAATTTACCGTTCAAAAGCAGGATCTTTGCGATCCGGAAAAAATTAAGGTTAAAGCTAGAGAAGTTGCATCTACACATACAAACGCAGGAGAAATAAAAAATACTATTTATGTTCCCGGAAAGATTGTAAACTTTGTAATCTAGTCATATGAACCCAGAGGAGCTGCCCAGCTTACTTCTTGCCACCTTAAAAAAGAATCTTCTTGTTTCAGGTCTTATCCTTCTTGGTGTTACATTTTTAGTAATTGGTTTGTTTCAAATTTTCTCTTCCCCTAAAAATGACATAGAGTTTCAACAAGCATCAAATAAGCCTGATACTTCAACCTCTACTGGGTCAGAGATAGTAGCAGACGTTTCAGGTGCAGTTATGTCTCCTGGAGTATATAAGTTTAAGTCAGGCGCAAGAATCCAAGACGCGCTAGTTTCAGCAGGAGGGTTAAGCAGCAGCGCAGACAGGGATTACGTTTCTAAATCCATAAATCTTGCATCCCCTTTAAAGGATGGGGTGAAGATTTATATACCTAAAGTAGGAGATGCTGTAAAAGCCGTCCCCCAGTCATCTTCGGTATTATCAGCAAGCACCCAAGGAATAAGTATCAATAATTCTACGAGTGAAGAGCTGGATTCCCTTCCCGGCGTGGGACCAGTTACAGCAAAAAAGATTATAGAGGCAAGACCTTATTCATCAATTGAAGAATTACAGGAGCGCAAAATTGTTTCAGCAAAAGTATACAATGAGATTAAAGACAAAATTGGTCTTTAATCTATACTCAAAAATACTCTGGCTTGCAGCCTTCTAAGTATATTTTGAGTACATACACAGAAAACGAAGGTTGCAAACCTGAGTTTGATGAGTATATGAAACGGATCTCTCTTTTCATAATTCTTCTTTCCTTAACCGTTCTTCTGAGGCTATATTTTCACTTTTTATTATCAAATCAATATAAAGTTGGGGACAAATACAGTAAGCAAATAACCCTTTTGTCTGATACCAAAATTTCCGGGAATTTTCAGACCTTTAAAGATGGGAGGCTAACTATTCAAACTTACGCCCAGCCAGTTTTCTCCTATGGAGATACTCTTAAAATTACGGGTACAGTTTCTGAAAAAAGCTTCCTTTCAGACCAAAATAAAAAAGTATCATATCTTCAGGTTTCATTTCCTCAGATTGAGAAGGCTGAGTCAAAAAGCTTACTTGTTAAAACTGCCGCGTTTATAAGAAATAGAGTGGAAACTTCCTTTTTTTCCACTTTGCCTCACAATGAGGCCGCACTTTTATTTGGAATAGTATTTGGAGGGTCATCTGCATTTGATCCGGAATTCTATAATGCCTTTAGGAAAACCGGGGTGCTTCACGTAGTTGCGGCAAGCGGAATGAACGTAACTATGTTTGCATCATTTATCCTAATTCTTAGTGGGTTGTTTCTGAAAAGACAAAAGGCACTAGCAGTTTCAATAATTGGCATCCTTTATTACGCATTAATATCTGGGCTGCAGCCATCTATCCTCAGGGCTGCTATTATGAGTAGCATTGCTTTTTCTGCAGGTATTTTTGGGAGGCAAAGCTTTGGCTTTTTAACATTGTTTTTTACTGCGTGTATTATGGTATTTTTGAGGCCAGATAACCTTTTTGATGTAGGATTTTTACTCTCAGTTTCATCAACCTGCGGCATTCTTTACATAAAACCACTTTTTGATAGAGTAAAGTTTATTAAGAAAACTGAAGCTGTTTCTTCAGATATTACAACAAGTATCTCGTCTCAGCTTGCAAGTCTTCCAATCCTTGCTTTATTCTTCTCAGCATACTCAGCAGTTTCAATTCTGGTAAACGCTTTAGTTCTCTGGACAATTCCCATCCTTATGGTTTTAGGAGGAATTGCGGCGCTTCTTGCCGTAGTTTTTCCACTTTTCTCAAACATCTTTCTTTATCTGTGTTTCCCCTTTTTATTGTACTTTGAGAAGATTGTATTCCTATTTCAATCTATTCCGCTTATTGAATTCCAAAATACCCCTCTTGTAATATGGCTAGGATCTTATAGTATTCTAATTGCCATAGTTTTAAAGCTGAGAAAGCCTTCATGAAAGTAAAAATTACTCTGTTTATTATTTT
>CAZITH010000120.1:0-3700 GCA_964542125.1 uncultured Gammaproteobacteria bacterium
AATATTAAAGAGGTAGTTCCAAACGCTATGTCAGCTGAAAAAATTACAGCTAATGACGTAGAAGAAAGTCCGCTTGTTTATGGAGTCACCTCAAATATAGTAAGCATTTTAAGACCAGAAATTGTGTATGGAGATTTTATAACCGCTGAACAGGAAGCTTCAAAAGCACGGGTTGTTGTTATGGGACAGGATATAGCAAAAACTTTTTTTGGAGAAAATACATCTCCAATAGGAGAGACTATCAAAATAAGAAATAAAAAATTCAGGGTTATAGGAGTAATTAAGTCCTCAAGTGTACTCGCTGGAAGTTTTTTTAATAACGCCATTTTTATCCCATATGAAGTTATGACAAGTGAAATTTTAGGAGAGGAAAAACTGCAGGAAATAGACATAAGCGTAAAAGACACACAGGCGTTAAACCAAACCATGAAAGACGTGGAAGAATTATTGCGGGAAAAACATGGGCTAAAAGAGGGAGACAAGAATGATTTTCAGATGTCTTCTGCAAAGGACATCATCTCAACAGTACAAACCATAACCAATTTGTTAATTACGCTTATTGCTGCAATTTCAGGAATCTCTCTAGTAGTTGGGGGCGTAGGAATCATGAACATAATGCTGGTTTCAGTTACTGAAAGGACAAAAGAAATAGGACTTTTAAAATCTATTGGCGCAAGAAAACGAGATATATTAATTCAATTTTTAGTTGAGTCTGTGGTTATGTCTTTAATAGGAGGAAGTGTAGGGATTTTTGTTGGCATAACTCTAGCCTTTATAATCTCTCTTATTGTAAACATTCCCTTCATTATTAATGTTTTTTCAATAATTATTGCAGTTGGAGTGTCTACCCTGATTGGAATTATTTTTGGACTGTATCCAGCAAGAAGAGCAGCAAATTTATCTCCAATTGACGCGCTTAGGTATGAATAATAATGTGAAATTATAGTATCATCTAAGAAGGATGAAAAAGATAGTTTTTGGGATTGTATTTTTGCTCTTTTTTCTCGTGGTAAGTATTTTAACGGTAAAAAATTTGCTACCCGCATCTTCTAAAAGTAGTATTAAAAACACCTTTCTTAGCACCTTATCAATCATTCTTACAGGAAATAACACGGTCAAATTTGAAAATCCAAAAAAAAGTTTCTCAAGACAAGAAACTCCTCAGTTTGAAATTGCAATTCCATACAAATCGAATACAAACATAGGAAAGGGTAAGGTAAATGCATGGAGTGTTGCAAATGAAAAAATTAATGTAATTGTTAAAAAGCTCTCTTCAAACAAAATTATTCCCGCTGTAATTTATAAAAAAGCTTCCGGAAAATTTGCTGTTGTTTTAGATAGTAAAGAAAAAAACACATTTGGAAAATATACGATTACAGTAACAGCAAAAGAAAGTTTTGTATATGAAAGAAATTTAAGTCAGGATTTTAATTGGGGTGTTTTGGCCATTAACACCAACAAAAGCATCTATCTACCCAATGAAAAAGCTCGTTTAGGATTTGGAGTATTAGATGAGAGAGGCAATACGCTGTGCGGAGCAAAACTGAATTTGGTTATCTCAGACCCTAACAATAACAAGCAGAATCTTTCTACAGAAAATGGGTTAATTAAAAAAAATCCCAAATGTTTCGGCAATTACTATAGTCTGGAAGAAGATTACACCGCAAACTACAAAACCGGAAAGGTGGGACGCTATTATATGAATTTAACAGCCGAAACAAATAACGGGCCCTACACAATCTCAGATTATTTTGAGGTGAGAAACAGTGTGCCTTTTGACATTGAACGCACCCAATTTCCCTCCCGTGTTTATCCTGTAGAGGCGTATCCGGTAAAGTTAACGGTTAAAGCACATGAGGACTATAAAGGAACCGTGTACGATATGGTCCCTATTGATTTTGAGGTCTTAAACATTTCTGACGGCGGCAGAGTGTCCAGAACAAAAAACAAGGAACTCTCAAATTCAGAGCTTGCTGCCGCATTACTGGATGAAGCAAAACATTTGGGAGAGAAGAATTACAAAATCAAATACAATAAAGGTGATTTGCCTTCAATAGTCGACAAAAGCCCGGTAAAGGTCATGTGGGATGTTGACTTTCATAAAGGTCAGACATACACGCTTACCTATTCCATCTACTTCCCCCAAGTTTCTCCTGAATATTATCTTTTAGGACCTGTAACAATCGGCAGTTTTTCTGAAATCCGCGACTGGCAGGTAGCAAGCGACGCTACTAAATGCTGGGATGGCGGTGGAGTAAACAACAACTGGAATACGGCAGCCAACTGGGCAGCAGATACCAATCCAACCACCACATCAAATGCAACGTTCCATGGAGGAACCTGCACTGCGGGCACCCCAGATAAAAGTGTTACTGTTAATGTGGATCCTACTTTAACAGGAACCGGCGGAGGAATTACCTTAAGCTCAAATTATACCGGTACCATGACCCAATCAAGCGGAGTTGCAATGACAATTAATGGCACAATAGGTTTTGTTATGGCAGGAGGAACATTTACAGGCGGAGATTCAACGATCACTACATCTGTCTTTAATCATACCGGTGGAAGTTTTACTAGTACAACAGGAACATTATCTTTTCAGGGAAATTTTACAAATTCAGGAGGCTCTTTTACACACAACTCAGGAACTGTATATATGAGTGATGGTGGAAGCACAACTTATACCTTTACAGGCAGTACGGATTTATATGACTTTAGCCTTTATGGCACTGCGAATAATGGGGTAACACTTGCTATTGCATCAGGAACTACTATTACGGTCAATAATACCCTCACACTGAATTCTGATGATTTCTGCGGATCACTATTAGCAATAAATGGTCCTGGTGGGATTTCAGCCAAGGGCAATATAACACTTATAAATGATGGAGGATCCGGGACTGCAACCATTACACTCAATGGAACAGGGTCTCAAACAATTGCGGGTGATGGAAGTGCACCTGTGTGGGGTTGTTCGGGTTCGCATACGAATCAATTACCCAATATTACTATCAACAAATCAAGTGGTTCAGTAACCGTCCAATATTATATTAAACCTTTAAGTTGGATTTTTACTGCAGCTGATTCTGTTACTACAACCGGAAGTACGATTATATTGGGAGAAGGCGATAATAATACCTACAATGTTTCAGGTTCAATGACCTTCAATAATTTGACATTTTATGGGTTTTGCAATAATGGTGCAACATACAATATTGCTAGCGGAACTAACTTAAAAGTTACCGGCACACTGTCACTCTTGAGTGATTCTGGCGGACTATGCCTTTTAGATGTAAATGGTCCTGGGACAATTGAGGCGCAAGGAGATATTGTTTCAGGAACGAATGGGGTAACAGGAGATGTTGCTATTACTCTTACAGGTTCAACTAACCAGACATTAACCCTCAATGGTACGTATTTCCCCAGCGGTAATGTAACTATTAATAAAAGCGCTGGTAGCGCAATTGCTGCCTCAAACTTACCGTTTAACAATACCGGACAAACACTTACGATTTCCTCCGGGACTCTCAATCTTGCAAGCTATAACTTAACCGTTAATTCAACGTTTACCATAGGTTCTTCCGGAACCCTAAAGCTCCAGGGAGGAGAAACGGTAACCACTCCAACCTCGATTAGCGCAGGCGGAACTGTTGAATACAATGGAAGCAGTACCTATACAACTCTTCCAGCTGGGTATTCT
>CAZITH010000121.1:0-3696 GCA_964542125.1 uncultured Gammaproteobacteria bacterium
GAGGATCCTCTTACGAAAATTTCCATAAACTTATCATTGTATCCAGATGATCCTGGGGCATACGCAGTTTCTCCCTCCATAATATTAAAAACTCCATCAGAAAATGTAGCCCTGTGACGTCTTCCATTTAATTTTATTAACAAATGCTGTCCAGGTTTACATGATGTCTGAGAAAGTCTATTTGTAGTTTTTATATTTCCATATCCATCTATTGAGGCAATTTTATTAGGCGGAACTTCAGGAATTGAGCCAATATCCCCCTTTTCCCCAATAAACCCCTTTTTGCCTAGTATCATTTCTGCAACTTTTTGAGGATAGTTATCTCTAGATCTAAACTGAGATCCTTCATTTGAAACTTGTACGTAATGGAATTTCTTAATATGTTTTTTGACAAACGAAAAACAATACCCAGAATTTACCGCAATAATCTCAAACCCATTATCTAACTGTGCGTACATTAATGCCTCTCCTTTATTATTTTTTTGTGCTTTCTTATCAGCTTTTCTAGGCGCAGTATTGGAAAAAATATAAGAATTCTCAAGCTGCGAAGCAAGTGCTATCTGAGAAATCCAAAATCCTGTGTTGATAGTAGAAAAAGGTGGAGTTGATATAGGAATAATGGACAGATCAGGGACCATAGATCTTAACCTCACAGATACCTCTGCAAAAGCAGGGTCTCCCACACCATAATCAGAAATAATTACTAAGGTTTTACTCATTTGGAAAAAGAAAGTATACCAGAATTGTAAGAGGTTTGGAAGCAAGAAAAGATATCTTTTGGTAGAATATACCCATGAAAGAAAGAAACGTCTGGCTTGATCCCTCACGAGGACGAGCCCTAGAACAGCAAAAGTTTCTTGTTATGCGTGCTTTAACTGAGATTGTAAAACCAACTGTAAGTACGTATACCCCTAAAAACGGTACAGTTATAGAAATAGGTGCAGGAACCGCTTATGGTAGGACCATGATGCCATCTGATTTTCAAGGCAGATACCTTGCAGTTGATATAAATATTGAGAACCTTTCTTGGGGGAAAAGAATGCATGGACTGCAAGATTTTATTGCTGCTGATGCGCAAAGACTCCCTTTCGTAGACTCTTTTGCGGACTCCGTAATTGCCCAAGACACCCTAGACACGCTCCCAAATTTAGGAAAAGCCTTTGCTTCATTTAAAAGAGTCTTAAAACCAGGTGGTCATATAATACACTTTGCAACGGTTCAACCATTTTCTGAAAAGGTACAATCAGTACCAACTAAAGCTGATCCACTTGCACCTATAAAAGCGTATCAAAGAATTCTTCAGGAAACTGCAGCTAATACGAATCTTCTAGTAATTGAGTCGGATATTCGCACAGCAGATTTAATTGGCGCAAGAAATAAAAATCATAGTGAGATACCAGCAAACACCTTCATTCAACTCATTGGACAAGTTATTGGCACAAAAGACGAACGTTTACAATCAGGTCTGGTTAGAGAAAACGCAATGGCGTATGTTTTTGTAGCTAAAAAGCCCTAGACTCCCTTACGATACTTGGCTTTACTCTTTTTAATTTTCTTCTCCTCTGCTTCGGCAAAGTGTTCTTTAATGAAAGCCATAGTCTCATGCGGATCTTGAGTATTTACAAAAATTCCTGTTGCTATCTCAAATCCGCCAGCAATTTTAGCCCTGGGTAAAATCCTTATGTACCAGTCTTCATAAGGGTAAATATAGAAATTATGGGGAAACTTAAAACTATGCCTGATCTCAAATATCTTAATAAGTCTCTGCCAAATAAATGATAAGCTCTCTACTTCTTTCAGGCTAATGTCTCCAAAAGCATTTTTACGTTCATGCGGCACTATCCATACTTCATCTGGCCATTGTGAATAAGGCGGACAGATTAGATCAAATTCTCCCACAGATAAGCGCTCTCCCCGGTAATTTAGTTCATGTTCTAGTTTAGGAACTTCCATTCCTACATTTTTTTCTATGACTGCTATTTGAGCGTGCGGATGACCTACAGACTCTCCTGCATCATGCCCATAATTTCCAAAAATGCACACTACTCCCTTATCTTTATGCGCGTTATATCTATTCACATAGGCTTCTATTCCTAACCTTACCTGGGATATGGACATGTCTGACCAATGCTTTATATGATCTGGAGTTAAAATAACTACTTCATGGATAGGAGCAAAGGGAAATTTATTTGGAATAACTCGCACCTGCCAATTTTCTTCTTTTGAATCTTCAGGGATTCTATAGACATCTGGTTCTTCATTTTCTCTGCCAGGACAAAAAACGCAAGATCTTCCGGAGGTTATATGAGGCCTATGGGACCGTTTAGGCGCACTTACAATCCACAACGGAAAATTGGGGATAGGTATGTATTTAAATTCAGACACTTTAATTAAGTATTATGCATCTTGCAATAAGAATCAAGAATACATAGTCTTTGGGTTCCTCGCTTCAAACACTCTGAGCTGCAGGTCTGAACAAAAAGGATTTAAAAGATGGTACAAGAAAAACTATGCAGCTTTCTGAAGTTCTTGAATGGATTTTAATGTAATCCCTCTTTGTTCAAGTTTGGATCTAAGATTTGGATTACTATGAGCAATTATTAGAACATTCTTTGGGTCTTTTTTAAAGTCAGCAATTGCATTATCTAGACCTTCCTCATCAAGCTCAAGCTGACCATTTGCTCCTGGTTTAAACCATTTTGAAGGATCCTCATGAAAAACTATATTCGCAGCTAGATCTTCTTCAACATTCGCTTTCTCTGTTGATTCAATAATCCATTTAGATGCTTCGTCCTTTTTAACTGCTTGAGATGTCATAGCATCAATTGCTTTACCAGTAATCCCTAATTTTTCGTCTCGTTCTTTTTTCTCTGTCTCTGACAGTTCTGGATTTTGTGCAAGCGTTGCGTCAGCGCCTGGCAAAACACCTTTCTCTACTGCGCCTTGTTCTGCAAAAAGTAACGGCTCTTCTCTAGAAGCACCTTCTAAATCTGCTGCGGGTTTTTCTTCATCAGGCCCTACTTTTTTATCTTCTGACGCTACAACTGCCGTATTGTTATCTGAACCTTCTGATTCTGTTTGGGGCGCACTTGAAACAGAGTCTAATGAAGAAGGTGTTGGAATTGCTGGATGTTCTAATGTAGCAGCTGTAGGACCTTCATCTTCATGTGTTTCTGGCGCTACAGCGCCAGAATTGGCAGGTTCCACTATACCTTTAGCAAGCGGTTCAGGTTGAACAGAAACTGGTGGAGTTTCTGCAGTAGTGGGTGCAGAAGTCACAGGTTCAACCACAGGAGGAACTGCAGGGTCTAAGTTTACATTCTTAAGACCTTCATCAATAGCTTTAGGGACTTCAGAAACTGGTGGCGAAGAAACTTCTGACTCTGCAGGTGCTGGGGTTGCAGGATCTAAGTTTGCCCCTTGGGCTGCGTTCTGAAATGCTTGAGGCACTTCCTGCTGTGGGGCCGGAGCAGGCGCTACAACTTCCGAACTACCAGAAGTTGAGTTTACTGGTTTAATTGCTTGCGGGTCTAAGGTAAATTTCTGATCTTCAGAAGGTACAGCTGAAACTCCTGATCCAGAAAGCTCTGCGGAAGAAACAGACTGAGAAGGATTCAAGCTTAGGTCCTGAGTTACATTCTGAAATGCCTGGGGAACTGTGGGCGTTTCAAGGCCGTTAGAAACCCCATCAGGAAC
>CAZITH010000122.1:0-3687 GCA_964542125.1 uncultured Gammaproteobacteria bacterium
GGAGAAATATTATATGCTTTTTGAGCAGCAATAAGTGCGTTGTCATGGTCATTATTTTTATAGTATGAGATAGCTAGAAGAAAGAAAAACACATCATTATGGGGAAATTTCTCTGATGCTTTTTGTAGAAATCCTATGGTATCTTTTGAGTTACTTTGAAAAACTAAAATTCTTGCATAATTTTGATAGGAAAGAAAATAATCACCTAAGCTTATTGATTTTTTAAACCACGTAATGGCGTTTTTAATATCATTAGTTTTGTAATAATAAACACCTAAGCTGTTTGTATTGTAGGGTGTTTGGAAAATTAATACAGACGTTTTCAAATGTGTATATGCTTCCCCCATTTTATTTTTTTGCATGAGCTCATATCCTAAAGAATGTTCTAAGAGATAGCTTTGGGTGATTTTAGAATCATGAGTATAAAGAATAATTGGGTTTTCCCAGTCTAAACTTCTTAAAAAAGAGCGCGTTGAGAATATAGAAATAATTAATGCAGTAAAGGTTATAGTGACATAAAAAAAAGAGTTATTCAGTTTAATTTTCTTAATTGAAATAATGATTATCCCTATAAGCCCAATAAATGGAAAATAAAACCATCTATCTGCAACAGTCATTTCTAAAGGAATTATTTGGATGTATGAAATTAGCCCGAATAAAAACCACAGTAAAAAGAATAAAAATTCAGAAAAATACTTTCTCCTTTTTTTATAAAACCATACTGTAAAAATTAAAACTATAATTATGAAAAAAAATGTTATTAAATAATCTATAAATATTTTGGGTGAAGTAATCCACGTTTGGGCAATCGCAAGATTTTTGGGAAAGATTACTGTATATAAATAGTATGAAAAAATTGAGGGGGAAAGTTTTAATCTATCAGTCATGGAAAGGCTGCTGATTGGAGAAAGTATTGAATTTGAAAAACCTAACTGTGCCACTCCGAAACGTAAAACAAAATAAAAAACAAAAAGACTCAAAAAAATAAGTAGCCATTTTGTTTTGTTTGTTTTTGTAAATAAAACCTGATACAAAAAACAAATAACTATAAATAAAATTCCCGTTTCTTTTGCAAGAACTGATAAAAATAAAAAAAGGCAAGTGAGAATAATATTTTTTTGTGAAGATTTTTTTTGCGAGACAAAAAGAAATCCAAGTAACCCAAAAAACATAAACAAAACATCCTGAAAATTTGAAACATATAAAACGGTTTCTGAATTTATAGGATGGACTAAAAAAATAAGACCTCCAATAAATGCAATAATTTTGGAAGTAAACTTTTTTAATAACAAAAAAAGTAAAAATCCGTTTCCAGCAAAAAATAATAATTGAATGAAATGGTAGAAAAATACATTTTTCTGAAAAAATAAATAAATACTTGAAAGAAGTAAGAGCATGAGAGGTCTATAAAACTGTCCAGACACAAAAGATGATCCACCTAAGTCTGTGCTGCTGCCAATAAAAAATTTTATTATGTTAAAGCTTTGAATGTAAGGATGGTTTATATAACCCAAATCATCACCTACAAAAGAATTGAAAAGTGAGTGTCCAAAAATAATAATTCCGACAACAAAGAAAATAATAAGAAAGGACAAAGAAGAGCAAGAATTAAAAAAAGAAACAATCTTTTTTCTCACAAGTTTAGGACAGTATAAATGATTTGGTGTAGAAAATCATTTCTGTTACAATATAACCGCTCAATTTGATCCATAAAAATGAAAAGAATCATAATAATTTGCATCCTTACTCTGATAGTAATTTTTTCTTATGTGTGGTGGGTGCATGGAAATGCTCCAGCAAATAAACAAGATACTTCTCAAAAAGTTTTTGTTGTAGAAAGAGGTGAAGGTGTACGAGCTGTTGCAAATAGTTTGAAAAAACAGGGTTTAATTTCTGACCCAACAGTTTTTTTCATAATGGTTAAGAAAGAGGGGAAGGATAATGCAATTCAGGCGGGGGATTATAAATTATCTGCCTCCATGAACTTATCTCAGATAATTGATGCACTCTCACACGGAATTATGGATATATGGGTAACTATACCTGAAGGTATGCGGGCAGATGAAATTGCAGATATATTAGAGAAAAAAATCCCTTCTTATGATAAGACGTGGAGGCAACAATTAAGACTTCATGAGGGTACATTATTCCCAGATACGTATCTTATTCCAAAAGACGCAACTATAGATTCAGTTATCTCAATTCTTGAAAATAATTTTGAAAAAAAGATTAGTGAAGTAAGTCTTACTCCTAACTCTGCAAATTTGCAAAAAACATTAATAATTGCTTCTCTTATAGAAAGAGAGGCTTTATTTGATGATGATAGACCTCTTGTTTCCTCAGTTATTCATAACAGGGTAGACATAGGTATGAAGTTAGACATAGATGCGTCAGTGCAGTACGCCTTAGGAAAACAATCAAATGGAAAATGGTGGAAAAAAGATTTAACTCCTCAAGACTTGCAGATTAAATCACCCTATAATCTTTACACAAGTCCTGGCTTGCCCCCTACTCCCATTTGTAATCCTGGTTTGTCTTCCATTAAAGCTGCCATAAATCCAACGGAAACAGACTACTTATATTATGTATCTGATAAAGCTGGAAATCTTCACTTTGCAAAAACTTTTAAAGAACACCAGTCAAATATTGCCAAATACATCTAGGGTAAAATGGATATCTCTCTTTTCACTCTTGACAACGTATAATATAGGTTGTATAAATACATAACGCATCCTAATAAATAGGGGTAAGCTTTACCTCCTGTTGTTTTTTGCGTTTAAAAAGGTTCTTCTCATAATATTCCAAGAAATGGCGAAAAAATTGAATACAACACAATCGACTTCAGTGGCAGAGGTGAAGCGATCATACTGGGGAAAGTCTTTCAAAAGCCTTCCAGAACTTGATCTTATCTCTATCCAAAAAGAATCATATTTATGGTTTATAAAAGAGGGAATTGGTGAGGTCATTGCAGAAATTACTCCTATTGAAGACTTCACTGGAAAGAATTGGGAACTCCACTTAGGCGAATACAAATTAGGAAATCCAAAAATTACCGAAGAAATTGCAATTAAAAAAGGTCTTACCTACTTTTCTCCTTTAGTTGTTGAAGCAACACTTGTTAATAAAAAGACTGGAAAAAGAGTGAAGCAAGACGTTTTCTTGGGAGAAGTTCCTAAGATGACTGACCGCGGAACATTTATAGTAAATGGAATTGAGCGCGTTATTGTTAATCAGATTGTTAGATCTCCTGGAGTATTTTTTACCGCAACTGAAGATCCTATTACTGGAAAAACTCTTTACACAGCAGAGTTAAGACCAGTTCATGGATCATGGCTGGAATTCTCAACTACCAGAAATGACATGGTAGTAGTAAGAATTGATAGAAGAAAGAAATTCCTCGCATCTGTTTTTCTGAAAGCATTAGGACTGGAAGGAACAGACGTTATTTATGAAAAATTCAAAGACATTCCAGAAGCAGAAAAATACATTAAAAGCACTTTAGAGAAAGACGAAACCAGAGGAGAAACAGACGCTCTTATTGAAATCTTCAAGAAAATGAATCCTGGAGAGCCTGTTGTTGTTGATACAATCCGCCAGAACTTTAGAGACCTTTTCTTTGACAGAAGACGTTATGATCTTTCAAAAGTTGGACGCTATAAGATTAATAAAAAATTAACTAATCTTCCT
>CAZITH010000123.1:0-3684 GCA_964542125.1 uncultured Gammaproteobacteria bacterium
CTCCTTCTGTAGCATTAAGCCTAACTTTTGTTCCATCTGCTATGCCCTTTATTGAGCTATCTACTACTGCTGGAATTCCAAATTCGCGGGCAACTATTGCCCCATGTGAAGTCTGTCCTCCTCGTAAAAAAATCATTCCTGTACATTTGGGAAACTGTACAGCAAATTCTGGACTTGCATTAGAAAATATCCCTATGGTCCCTTTTTGAATAAAAGCATTGTTATCTAAAATATTTTTTACTTCTCCTTCAACCTCACCCTGAGATATACAAATCCCTTTTCCAGAACGCAGAGTAAATTCTTGCGCGGTCTTACTGCTCTCTTGATTTTTCCCCACGTCTACCGCTTGCTCTACATTTCCAGATTCTATCTGCTGCTTAGAAAGATTTCTGATGTCTTGTACTGATTTTGTTTTAGAAAGAATGGCTTGTCGGAGTGCATCCATATGGATGAGTGCTTTTTTCTTTGCTTCTGAGCGCATTATTTGAAAAGTAATTACGGTTTCTATAAGCTTTTTTAATGATGGGGAAACGTCTGACAGCTCTGCTGTTTTTTCGTAAGTTGGCTCAGAATATTCTTGTATTCTCTTTTTAAGAATATCCTGCATCTCATGCCATCTTGGAAAAGTTAGTTCATAATCTTTGTCTGCACGCGTTCCATACTCTCTTATATATTCCGCAAAACTCATGCCACCGTTTTCAACCCTTTTCTGATCTGAAATTGATTTAAAAAACCAATCCCTCACGAAAACTTTACTACTTATATACGCCTGTATAACTGTATTTTTATCCTTTGCTTCTTTTAAAATGAGCTGGTTGTAAAATTCAGATAAAATCCCCACAGCTAAAACCCCGGGCCAAACTTTTTCTTGCAGCACTTTATCTATTTCCTGTAATGTACTCCCTGGTTCTTCCGGAATTTCCCCTATTAACACTTGAGCTTTTTGAACCATAGCGTCTGGTTTTGCAATCCATTGAGACTGAATTAAAAGAATTTTTAATGTATGGAAAAGACAAAGCGGATTAAAAAGTTTTACTAGATCTACCTTTAGCTGTGGTGTTTTATGAACGTCAGTCTGTGGTTTATAGGAAAATATGGTTCCCTGATAGAGGGTTAGTTCTTCAGAAATTAAATTAACATAGAGTTCATCTTCAAAAAGATCTACTACCGGAACTGAAAGTTTGCTGTAAAAAAGACCTAAGCGCTTCATGGCAAAACCTAGACTTCCTGCTCCGCAAAACCATCCAGCAAAATATGAGTGCGTTAATCTAGAAGGAGAAGCGACTAATTCTGCAAGTCCACCTGAGTAATACATTCCTGTACCCACAGAGTCATTTTTCATATATACTTTTATTATATGAGATGGGGAATGTCATTAGCAGTAGTATTTATTTTGTTTTACTTTTCCGCAACGCCAGCCCACGCAATTATTTTCCTTCCAGCTTTAATTCTCATACCCATCGCAAAGATAATTGCTGTTTTAATCGGAGGCTTTTCGCTTCCCGCATTAGGAACGGGACTTATAACTGGAAAGTTATTTAAGAAGTCTGTAAAAAAAACTCTAGGAATTGTTGCTATTTCTCTTGTGCTTTTTGGAGCATTTCTATTCTTCTTATTAAGATTTCTCAATCCAGACAGACCATTATTTTAATCGTGGATATATTCTACGAGCCCAACACCAGGAATACTTCCCTGTTGTGTTTCAACTGTTCCCTCAATATTACCCATGTACCATATGTATGATCCGTTAGGAGCTTTATTAACTCCATTTATACGCTTAACCGTTAGCTTTGCATTAATGGGAGAAAAAAGAGATATAACATAATCCTCTGGCGGACTTTTACTTCCTCTCTCTATAGACAGGTCAAATGCTTTAGAAACTGCTCCAGTTGAGTTTTCCATAACCCCTATTTTGTGAGTTTGATATGTAGTTGTAGGCTTGTCAACACTTGTGGCATCTACATGATAAAAATTTCCCTGTGTATCCCAAAAAACAACCCAATCAGTAGTTAAACCGAATGGATCATTATAAAACTGAATATCAGACGCGTTTGAAGAATAAATTCTTGTATAAAGAATATATGCACCTCTTGAAACTCCATTTACAGCAACTGTTCCCGTTCCGTTTGACATGAATTTTGTATATCCTGGAAGACTTCGCATTCCAATCTCATTTTGTAAAACATAGGAAGAAAATGTAATTGATGAATTGTTAATTGTAATTTCTCCTTTTACGGTTTGCTTAAGAACCCTTGATGGGTCTATATCAGTAACCCAGCTTTTCACTAAGTTATTACTTACGATTGCTGAATCTTTTGCGGCTTTAGAAGAACTTTGCCTCGTCCAGTTCTTCCCGTCATAATAAGAAACTCGTGTTGACTGAGCATAATTTGAATCCTGTTCAGCACGTGTTACAGTTGCAACCAGATTTATTTGCGGCTTGTCTTTAGTAACTAATATAATCGTATCTTCAAAGTAATGCTTTCCTGGAAGAAATTTTGTTGTGTCTTGAGAAACCTCTGGATTAGGAGAAGAACTAGGAATACTTGTTACATCAGGCTCTTTTACTATCTTTGGAAACTGACTCGTTGATGACGGAGTTTTTTGTGTAGTTACATTTTTCTCTGATTCAAAAAGCTTTGAAAGAAAAAATCCGCTCGCAAATGTTGTAATAAATCCAATAACTAGAATAACTACTAATAGTATTTTTAATAGAGGATTTAATGTCTTAGCTTCACTGGTCTGTGTTTTTTTATCTTGACGCTCATCCATTACTTCATGGTACGGGATGTTGTGAAGTATTGTCAATTCCGGAAACTACACTCCGGAGACGTGGAAAAGGCGTCCTATTCCGTAAGTTACTGCCATTGCAGCTACTCCTCCCACCACCACTCGTAAAGTTGCACGCTTAGGATCTGCACCGCCTATTTTTGCACTTAAAACTCCTGTTAATGCTAAAGCTACTATAACTGCAAGAAACGTAAAAGGGACTTTAAAACTTGCAGGCGGAATAATAATAGCAGCTAGAGGTATGCACGCTCCAGCTAAAAATGAACCAGCTGATGCCCATGCAGCGTGCCATGGATTTGTTAAATTTTCAGGGTCTATATTAAGCTCTGCATCCACATGCGCAGCAAAAGCATCTTTTTCAGTTAATTCTTTTGCTACTAATGCTGCGGTTTTTTTACTCAGCCCCTTTCTTTCATAAAGCGCTGTTAACTCTAAAAGTTCTGCGTCAGGATAATTCTCTAGTTCATATTTTTCTTTTTTTAATAACGCGCGTTCTGTATCCCTGGAAGAACTTACTGACACATATTCCCCTGCCGCCATGGAAATTGCACCTGCTATAATTCCAGCAATCCCCGCAGTTATGATAACCCCGGCATCATTTGTGGCTCCTGCAACCCCCACCACCAGACCCGCAATAGAAACTATTCCGTCATTTGCACCTAAAACTGACGCACGCAGCCAGTTTAATTTAGAAACGGTGCTTCCGGAATTTAATTCTACGTGAGAAAATGCATCCTGCACTGCAACAGACATAATAATAGTGTAACACTCTTTAGATAAGATTTATCCTCAGATTTTCCTGTGTATTAATTCTTCATCATAGAAAAAAAGCAAGTACTTATCAGTGATTTCAGTCAAAGAAGACGTGATTTAGATGTTTTCCCATAGCTCATT
>CAZITH010000124.1:0-3674 GCA_964542125.1 uncultured Gammaproteobacteria bacterium
GAGCAATTCCCTCTTAAGGAATCGGTTCAGGGTTCGAGTCCCTGGCCGCTCACAATTCATCACTTTTCACCACGAACTGTTGAGTGTAGAGTTGTCTTAATAGGTTCTGTGGCAGGTTCAAGTGAATATCAATCCTTTCTGGAATCATTTGCCCTTCTTTTTTCCTTCCTGCGATAATATCTTGCTCATTTCTTGGCCTTGAATAAACAATTATCTGATAAACCAGGTCATGTATGAGGTTGTAAAGCTGCATCCTATCCTTCATTATCCGCTTAAAAGATTTACTATATTTTTCTGAATATAATTTTATACTGGCTTCATAACCTCTAGAAAGCATTACATTACTCAAATTAAAATCAATTTCATCTATTTTGGCTTTATATTCTTTTTCTTTAACATCTGTTTGGCCTAGCTTTTTTCGCAGTTCATTTGTATCTATTGCGTTAATTTCTTGTTGCTCTTTTAATCTCTCTCTTTTTTGTGGCAATCCATTTAACAATCCCTCGTAATGCTTCTTATTTGCCTCTAAATGCTTGATAGCAAGCTGATTTGATTGTAACTGCTTCTGATAGTCATACACCGCCTGTGGGTTCTCTAGAAGGCGTTTTACGAAGTCCACTACATAATCCTCTATGTCTTGGGCTGGAATAGGCACAACAGTACAAACAACACTAGATTTTGCCTGATTTTTCCTATTGCATTTGTAGTTATATGAATATATATCAGGGTTAGATTTAATCTTGTCTTTTCCTCCTGTCCAGCTCATCATTTTTGGTTCAATTGGACTTACAAGATTTCTACAATGCACACATTTAAGTAATCCTGATAGAAGATAAACATGATTATCAATTTTTTGTTTAGTCAATACCTTCCTATCTGATAGCTCTTGTAATCTCTGTTGGGAAAGCTGAAAGATGTATTTATATACAATTGCTTCATGCCTGTAGTTTGACAGTTTCCATTCTGATTTAGGGAGCTTTTTATTCTGTTTAGATTTATTGAAATAGCGTATTCCTGTATATGTTTCATCTGATAGAATATCTTTTATCCTCTCATACCGCCAAAAATGAGGAGTATTGGTTTTTTTAATATCTCCCTTTCTTTTGCCATGTTTAACAGCTGATGCATCTGGACTTAATATCTCATCTTGGGTAAGCGTAGAAGCAATTATTTGTGGTGTAATCTTTTCAACTGTAAATAAATGAAAGATTCTTTTAACAACTTCTGTTTCTTCTGGTAAAACTACTAAATGACCCTCCTTATCCTTTGTGTAGCCATATGGTGGGTGTGAACCCATAAATACACCTTTAAGATTTGCTTCTTCCCTTCCTTTTTGAGTCCTTTCTTTTATTGTTTCCAATTCCAATTCGGCAATAACTCCCATAATTCCCAACATGGCACGACCAAATGGAGTGGAGGTATCAATTGATTCATTTGCTGATAAAAACTCAATGTCATATTCCTCAAAAAAGTTGAGAATATCCATTAAAATCTTCAATTTTCTTGCAAACCTATCAATTCTATAAACCGCTATCAAATCAAAGGGTTTTTGTCCTCTTGGAGCGTTAAGGACATCTTCTTTTAAGCGAGTGAACTCTGGCCGCTCATCCATTTTGGTAGTTCCACTTATCCCATCATCAATATACTCATAGGCTTTACCAGCAAGCATCATTTTATCTCTACCATCCTCAAACTGGCCTTTTGACTTTATAAGTGCTTCTATGGCTGTTCTTTGGGCATCTAGACCATACTTATCTACTTGGTCATCTGTGGATACGCGAAGATAAAGGGCAACTCTTTGCTGAACATCTTTCTTATCATTTCCCATATTACTAATACTTCTATAGTTCTTGGTAACTCTTTTCTATTACAAAGAATTATTTATATTAGTACTAATATAACAGATTATGGATGATACTTGAAGGAGAGTTTGATGAGAGTTCTTGTTTATTTAAGACTGAAATGCGACAGGTGTCGCAAATACCTTATTTATTTCAACTTTAACTATCTATATTATACCAATTCAGGCTAATTTTTGATAGCTAGGAAACTAGGGATGTTGGTAGATATTCTCTATATTTTTCTACAATTTCTGCCATAGTTCTTGGCTTTTCTTCTAGCTTCATTTCTCTTTCACTAACATCTGCCATATCTTTTTCTCTTTTAACAGATGAATTATCTCTCCATCCAAAACGAGCTTTCATGGTAAATATCCAAAGCGAAGGCTTAAAACCCTTAACTTTTCCTCTCATAGCTTTCATGCCTATTTCCTCCCAATAAGCGTAGCTTTTCATCTCTCCTACTTTTATAGTGTCGGAAAACTCTGGATATCTCCTGCACCATTCATATAATGTATCTCTAGAAATGCCTATTTTGCCTGCTACAAAGAGCTTGGAGTGGCCTTTTTTCATCATTTTGATAACAAGGTCGCAATACTGTGGGTTGTACTTGGAAGGTCTACCTATAGCCATACTGTAATTATACTGAAAAAGCCATTGCATTTCTTTCAAATAGTTGTTTTACTTAATATATGGAGATGAATAATACAAACCCAACTGTAAGCCCTTCTGAAACTCAAGTTCAAACTTCTCCTGTTTCTAATCCCATATATAACAAGAAGGGCTTTATCCCTATCATTTTAACTGTGGTAATCCTTTTATTAGTTGTTGGAGGGGGTGCATACTATTTAGGAATGCAAAAAGGTAGCATAACTACACAGACACAAAATGCCAATATCAAACCCACTGTACCCTCTGAAAATACTGCTGTAATTAGTCCTACCAATGTTCCTATTTCTACACAAAGTCCTCAACCAAATGAAACTACAAATTGGATAACATTTTCAAGTACTACATTTAATCTATCTTATAAATATCCATCCGATTGGAAAAATGATAACCTCTGTCAAAGTTGTTCAGCTGAACCGATGAATGAATCATCTAGTGAACGATATTTACACCCTGTAGGAGCAAAATATCCTGATGGAATTACTTATAGTGCTATTGCAAAAGAATATAGCGCTCCATTGTCTTATTTCATAAACTCACTCAAAACCAGAAACCTAACTAATAAAACCTCTAAAGAGTTATCGGTTAATGGGTCAAGCGGCTATCAAATAGTTGGCAATGATGAAAGTGGGAAAAAGATTGCTCTAGCTGTGTTTGAGAATAATGACTATATATTCCAATTTGCAGGTAGTGAGGATTATATTAATACTCTTGAAGCCCTCTTATCTACAGTAACATTCAAATAATTTAGTTGACTATACTACACGAGTTTGTGTATGGAGTCTGTGAAGCACCACCATATCTTCGGATTCAGTGGACACTATATTGACTTTGAGAAACTTCACTGGGGATAGCTTTGAGTTCTGGAATACTATTTTCCTCTCTTGAAAGATGAATACTGTTCCAATACCCATCTCCCTTTCTAATACTTCTGTTAATAGTGGTATTTCTGATTCCTTTACTGGTCTTACTTCTCTTTTGATTTTCATTCATTCCTATTCTAACAAGTTTTCGGTCTAAATTGTAATGTGAGAATACTAGCCTATACTTCTCATAATACTCACTAGGAATGATATAATCATTGGGTAGTTCTTGGTGATAATCTATTTCTGACAAAGAAAAACGTCCAGGTTCTCGCTGCAAGTTCCACGGCAGACCGAGTCCCTG
>CAZITH010000125.1:0-3603 GCA_964542125.1 uncultured Gammaproteobacteria bacterium
GGGAACTGCATAAGTTCCTCAAGCTGGAGTCTGCAAAGGCAGGAATAAGCATTAAAACATTGATAGAAGGATTAATAAGTGATTACAGGATGAGCATTTTGGGTACTCGTTAAATCTTACTAGGGAAATAAATGGAGTACTTGGGGATTGAAAGTGGGGGCTAGGATTACTTCTTAGTCCCCATATCTTAACGACTTAGAAGTAAGTATCAAGTGCAGACCGACATTGTAAAAAATAGAACAATAAGATATCATTCAAGTATCTTTTTGAAGTAAAAAAGTTCTTTCTATGAATCGTCTAATAATAAATAAATACGAGGTGGCAATATTTCCCAAAGACTTTTATGTTAGTGATTTGAATTCATTGATGCAAGAATTTAAAAAAATTGATGTTTTTGCAAACGGAGTGAATACCATTATCCCTTTGCCTCCAAATGCGCCACGAGAAATTCCACGATTATTATTGAGTTCTAAAGACAAGTTAATTGGTTGCAATGTAACCTTCGATAAGATTAACGTGTACTGGTTAAACTCAAATGAGAAGGCGAATTTTTCCAAACCTGTTGCTGAAATTACGTCTTTAATAAATACAATATCTCAAACTATATTTTCGCATACAGGTACACGAAGAGCGAAGAGAATAGGTTTTATTAAGGAATATTATATAGAGACAGATGAGCCTGTAGGGATAGTTAAGGGGAAAACTGTTTCAGATACTATTGCTTCTGATTTGAAGGATTTTATTTTACAACTTACATTTAAACTCGAAAATTTGAGTTCTTATTCAAATTGTAATGAGGTTGTAATTTTAAATAGTGGCGGTATGAAGCAGACCGAAAAGAAAAAAGTATTAATGTTGACTCATGACATTAACACGATTCAAACAGAAGAAGTGAATTGGGATTCTCAACAAATAAGTCAGTTTATTACTGAAGCATATTCAAAATCAGATAAAAAATCTTTGAAAGAGCGGTTTTTTGTTTAATATGCCAAGAAGCAATAATATAGATAGTCAAACAACGAGCATACCTACACAGCCTCCATTGCCTTCGGAGGAAATTACTTCTGAGCAGGGAGAAGCAGAAATCCGTTCACAACTCTACATATATCAACAAGAAGTTGTTAAATTAGATGCCAAAATATCAGAAACTAATAAGAAAATTGAACAAAGCCGAGATAAGAATATTGAGGCGTTAGGACTATTCGTTGCGCTTTTCACCTTTATTTCAATAGAATTTTCGCTGTTTAGAGAAATCACTAATTTTTCTGCTGCTGTTTCAATAACCTTAATAGCTGCAGCTTTGCTTTTGCTTTTTGTTTTGAGTTTGCACTTGATTATTATTTCTTCGGGGAATAATTCAAGTTGGTGGATTAGGGCTTTTTATATTTCCTTATTCCTTGTGGTGATAGCATTACTGCTAATTGGGATAAATTTTAATAATTATTTCAAAAAGGACTATACTATTAAGTACATAACCACACCATCATCTGCATCCCCCTCTGCAACGCTTGCCCCATAGGGAAATGAAGACTTTAAAAGAAAAATAATTTTCTGCAAAAATTGAAACTAAAATCGTCTCATAATATTAGTGTCAGGCACAAGACAGTTTCAGTCTACTATTTTAACCTCAAATTTATGTCGTAAACCATACATTATACGACATACTTTAGTTTTACTTAAATCTAACAATCCGAATAAATGATATTAACCTAATAGTTGTATTGTATGTTATGCTATCATTGGTTGTAATCATCTAGCTCAAAGTTTATAATTTCTGGACATTCTTTTCTATGGATAGAAAAATTCAATTCTTAAAGATTTATGCAAATCTACCCCTCAACCAACGTAGCGAAATTATTGTTGTAATCGATGGGGAAGAATTAACATGGAATTCAGCAAAAATAGAAGTTGTAAATGAAACCGATAAAGGTAGGGAAATTCTTGATAAATTAGTTATACTAGGAATACTAAAATGAATAACAATAATATAGATTTCAACAATATTGACCAAAAAACATTGGAAGAAATGCAAAAATTGGTTCTTGCACGCTTAAGAGCATCCTCGGATGATTTAAGCATTTCAGTTGGCTCAACAGAATATACAAAGAAAGAAATGCTAGAAAGCGTAGAAGAGATTAATGATTTAGGAAAGGAAATTATAGAGGCACAGATTGAATATCTAAGAGATATGGCTGCTGGTGCTATCTATAAAGAAGCATAGTAATGGACAAGTGTACCCTTATTACCCGACCCAATCACGACTTAGCTACTAATTATTTGTGTATGTGGAGCGAAAGCGTTGTAAAACTTTCATCAAAAAAGAGGAAGACTTTTGATTTGAAAGGCGAAAAGGCAACTGCGTCGAATTTTAAGAGTTATGTTGAGAAGCATCAACCTGATTTTATCTTCATTAACGGTCATGGAAATGAATATGAAATAGCTGGGTTCAATAATGAAACCTTGGTAAAAGTTGGCAATAATGAGTCTTTACTTGCTGAAAAAATTGTTTACGCAAGAAGTTGCGATGCAGCAAGAATTTTAGGTGAGCAGGTGTCAAAAAATAATTCATCTACATTTATTGGATATAAAAAAAGTTATATTTTAGGTAGAAATCCTCTTAAATCCAATTATCCTTTGACAGATGAAGTTGCTAGACTATTTATGGAACCGTCAAATTTAATCTCTATATCAATAATTAAAGGTCGTACTGCTAAGGAAGCTTATTTAAAGTCTCAAAGCGAAATGATGAAAAACTTCTTCTTTATGCTTTCATCAAAAGCAAACTCCAATCAGCGTGATGCAGCACCGTATTTATGGTCTAACAGGAAAAACCAGGTATTACTAGGTAATGAAAACGCTAAACTATAATCAGATTATTTCTACTTGATAGAGATGAATTTTTCTGTTAAAGTCTCACTAAAGACATAAGAATGCATTAAATCATTCGGTGTTTTTGATAGATAGATTGAAGTTATATATGGGAGAAGACTATAAAATTCCCGCATTTCTAAGACAAAAAAAATTAGTAATTGCTCAAGCATTTTGAGGCTATATAATGTATAGTAGTTAGTAAGTGCCATCCACCCAAGATATAAGCCTAATTCTCCTTACCTACAAGGGTAAAATTCTCCTTATGACCCATGAGGAATTGAATCCCAGCTCAAGTAATAGCCACTGGTTTTTAATTGGTGGTGCAAAGCATAAAAATGAAAAAATAAAGGATGCTATTGTGAGAATTGTTGAAAAAGAAACAAGTCTAAGGCTTAGTAATATTGCATCTGTTTTTGAGCAAGAGGCAACAAGTGGTAAAAGAATTTTCTACCACGCATCTCTTACAGATCATCAAGTAAATAACATCAAAAGAATTGACGGACACCTTCTCAATTTTTTTTCGCTAAAAGAAGCTGAAGAGCTACCTCAATCTCCAATAATTCATACTCTATTTGACATCCCCGGGTTTCTTAGTCAGAAAAATTAAGCCACAGAAGTATTATCTAAGACTTGAAAGATGTTTTGAATAGGGAGCATGGTCCTGCCAGTATGTGTTTAATTTCTATGCATGCTAGACATAATTCCCAACTTTACATCTAGTAAAATGGTATT
>CAZITH010000126.1:0-3379 GCA_964542125.1 uncultured Gammaproteobacteria bacterium
AGGATAAAAACAGGAAAACAGGGAATCACGGTAAACCCAATAGTCTCAGAAATCGCATCATGGTATGAAAAAATTAGAAATGCGATGGAATATAGACAGGATGAAGTACTTTTGCAGACGACAATTTTAAGAATACTAAAAAGAAGAATACTTTTAGGTGGAGGAAAGGATGTTGCGGCATCATTAGCGCGAGAGCTTATTTGGGCTAGATACTTGCCGGACGGAAGTGTCACAACAGAAATGCTTGAAGAAGCTCAGGAGAAAATACATCTTTACATACAGTTAAAAAAACATATAGTAGATTCAAAAATTTTAAAAGAGTCTGAGGCAAGTACATGGATGTTTCAACTCATGTCTTCAGATCTTGAAAATCTTCTCAACCCTACTCCAGAACGCGAAGCCATGGGAAATTACATTTTTCATGCGCTTAGACCTAATATAACCATCGAAAATGAAACAGATGAGCAGGTGAATGTACAGCTATTTGCTGCAATCCACAGAAACTACACAAAAGATAATATTGCACTTTTACGGTTTAATCTTTTCAAACAGTATTTTGGGGATTTTAACAAAGACTCATATACTCATGTTTCAGAGGATTTCAAAAACGGGTATATTGCAATAGAAAAAGCTATTAATCATCCTGCCAGGTATAAAATTTCAGCGTATGTTAAGCGTTTTATTCCGCCTTTTTTGATTCTGGAAAGTGTTTTGCGTGCCCAGAAATCTCAAATTTATACCCTTTTAGAAAATCAAGAAGAATTTGCCAATACAATTGTTTCTGTGTGTGAAGAAAAGTATAAAGGAATTGTCTCAAAGGTGAGACGAGCGATAGTAAGATCTGTTGCCTTTATTCTTCTTTCAAAAGTCTTTTTTGCATTTGCAATTGAGGGAACATTTGAAAAATACGTGTATGGGAATGTGCAGTGGCTTACAATTGCTCTTAATATAATAATTCCTACTTCGCTTATGATTATTGCAAGCTTTTTTATCTCAACTCCTAATAGGCAAAATTCATTAAGAATCCTGTCTGCTATAAAAGACCTATTATATTCACAGCACCCACGAATTGGATATGTGATTCACTTCCAGGATCCTACAAAGAAAAAGGCGAGCTTATCTGATATTATCTTTAATTTTCTTTGGCTTACAACTTTTGTTTTAAGTTTTGGCGGAATACTTTTTGGGCTTGAGAAGCTTCACTTTAATATTGCAAGCCAGGGGATTTTTGTGTTTTTTGTGGCAATAGTATCATTTCTGTCTTATAGAATTAATCAAACCGCGCATGTGTATACATTGGACAACAAGCAAAGCATAAAAACGCTTATTGCGGACTTTTTCTTTCTTCCAGTTGCGCGTGTGGGAATGTATTTAACAGAAGGAATTTCTCAGGTAAATATCATTTTATTTCTTTTTGATTTTGTTATTGAAACGCCATTCAAGAGTCTTTTTGGATTTTTTGACCAGTGGTTTTTATACCTGCACAATAAAAGAGATAACTTAGAATAGTTATCTCTTTTGCGCTTCTTGTCTTCGGCTGCGGTACTAAAACGTGACAATTTAAAATAAATTGCACGTTTCGGTCCCTTGGTCTTCATTACATTCAGACCTGCGGTCCTAAAAAGTGATAACTTAGAATAGATTTTTCGTGCGCTCCCCATTGGGGCGCTAAACAAGACAACTTAAAATAACTTCTTTAAAAAGTATATAATTAGTTCTGTGAAGATTGACTCTCAAGAAACTCTAAAAATTGCATTAAACGCAACCTCACAGCTTATTGTCCGTTTTTCAGGAACACTTACGTCATTTCTGGCAACGTTTCTCATTGCAAAGTTTCTTGGCGTTGAGGAGTTGGGAAGCTTTATTAAGATTACTACGTTTGTAACGTTGTTTTATCTTCTTATAGACTATGGAATTAATTCATATTTTCTAAAACATCATTTTGAAAAAGCAGAAGAGCTTTTTGGAAATCTTCTTGCTCTCAGATTTTTTATCTCAATTTTTGTTTTCATTCTGGTGGGGGCAATTGCGTTAATACTTCCGTATAATGGAAATTCTGGTTATTCTGGAATAGAAAAAATTGGAATTTTAATTTTTTCATGTACTCTTTTTACTGAAGGAATTCTAGTTTCGTTTTCTGGGCTTTTGCAAAAACATCTGCTGCAGAAAAAGTTAATCCTTCCTTCAATTCTTTCAAATCTAGTTTTATTGGCGGGAATTTGTTTTTCAATTTACCTTCAAAGCCTTTTTTTCCTTCTGTTGTCTTATCCTATTAGTGAAATATTACAGATAATTCTTCTCCATCTTTTTTTGAAAAAAAATATTTCCTATTCATTTTCTCTTTTTTCATTTTCTTCTTTTTCTAAAAAAGCTCTTTTTTCTTCATCACCACTTGCATTAATGCTTGTTTTAAATGTTGTGTATTTCAGAGCAGACTCATTTATTCTTGCGCTTTTTAAAAATAATGTAGACGTGGGAGTTTACGGTTTCGCCTATAAAATCTTTGAATTCTTAATTGCTTTTCCAGCATTTTTTTCAGCTGGAGTATTTCCAATTCTTATTAAAAACGCACATAACGAAAAAGTATTTGAAGACAAAGTCCTTTCTCATACAGGTATACTTTTAGGCGCTTCACTTGTTTTTCTTACAGCCTCTTGCCTTCTTGCGCCATTTATAGTTTTAGTGAAACCAGAATTTTTACAAGCAGTTTTTCCTTTACAAATCCTGTCCTGCTCTCTTCCATTCTTTTTTTTGACCAGTCTTTTTCAGTGGGTACTTCTTTTGAAGGAAAAGATTAAACAGCTAGTTTTTATATATGCTTTTACTATGTTTTTGAATATACTGCTGAATGTTATGTTTATACCCAAGTACTCCTATGTTGCAGCGTCTTTTATAACGTTTTTTACAGAAGCGCTTGTATGCTTGTGCATGATTCTTATTATAATTCAGCTTAAATTTAACAAAAATGAATGAGGTGGTAATTTATTGTGATGGAGGCTCGCGTGGAAATCCCGGAGAAGCTGCTTATGGGTTTGTAGTTTTTAATGTTCATAAAGAACAGATATATTCTGAAGGGAAACGAGTAGGAATAAACACAAATAACTACGCAGAGTATTCTGCGGTGGTTAATGCACTGAAGTATGTTTCTACACTTGAGAAAAAACCATCAACTATTAATTTTTTTCTTGATTCTATGCTGGTTGTAGAACAGCTTTCGGGAAAGTGGAAGGTAAAAAGTGAAAGCTTAAGAGATTTATATCATACGGTAAAAACTCTAGAAATGAGTCTTAAAGCAAAAATAAAATACCAGCACGTTCCCAGAGAACAAAATAAAGAAGCTGATAGAATGGTAAACCTCGCGCTTGATAACTTAATTTAA
>CAZITH010000127.1:0-3347 GCA_964542125.1 uncultured Gammaproteobacteria bacterium
ATTTTTCCCGAGGTGAAAAAATAAGGGTTTCTTTTATTATCAGCTGAAAACTGAAAAACTTTTCTAAAATAACTTACAGCTCTAGTTGTTTGGCTTTATAAGCGATCCAATTTCTTCTAATCTTTTAAACTCATCTTGTAATTTTGATCTATTTTTTTTATCAACTTGACTCTCTACATTTTTTATAATTTCCTCATGCTTTTGGACAGAAATAAGAGCTTTTGATAAAACGTCTACTCCATTCTGCCCCGCTTCTTTTGCTTGTGACACTGCCATGTGCATATAGTTATTACTTTTTGAAATATATAAAACCCCCATGTCATCTTTATTTTTTTGAATGAGATAATATCCTGTATTTAAGCGTTTATCAGAAGAGAGTAAAAAGAACTCTGCTTTTTTTTGGGAGGATGAGATAAGAAATTCTATAACTTTGTCCCGTGCAGATTTAAGAAAAAAAAGTGGATTATCAGGAAGAAGTCCGGGGTATGGAAGTGTATAGTCTACTGATTCCTGCTTCTTAACAGCAGAGAAAGAAGAAACATCCGTCTGTGCAAAAACAGTTTTGGCAAAAGAAAAAGATACGAGCAGAATAAAAATGAAGATAAAAACACGTCTAACCATGAAGATTCGTAAATCATACTCTTTCGCAGTGTAAAAAGTCAAGCAATCTATATCTAAAATGTTGCAAATTAAATTCGGATGAGTATATACTTTAGATACTGCCTATGTCACTTTCTACAAGACTTAAATGTGTTGGGGTTTTTCTTCTCTTCTTCCTTATTATAGTAACCCTTAAACCCTCCTATGCCCAAGCTCCTTCCGAAACAACAAAGGTTGCTTCCGAAAACTCAAGCATGATTTATGGGAATGTAGAGCCTAATGTCCCTAAAAACCTCCACACGCTTTCCCAAAGCGTTCTTATTGAAACGCTCTCAAGCTTTACGTGCTTACTTGCAGGGAAAGATGTTATAAACCCAAAAAACTTGTGCCTTACTGTTAATCCTAAAACCGGAAAAATAGCATACGCTACGCCTTCTAATGGAGGGCTGGGAAAGTTTTTTGGACAGATGATAGGAAGCACAGCAACTATCCCTATCTCATCAGGTGACTATGTGGTATACGCTGCTTCCAATTTTGGAATAACAAAGCATGCATATGCAGCTGCTAACACTAACTATGGCATCGGTTTTAACAGACTTCAGAGTTTAATTAATGTTTGGACTAAATTCAGAGACCTTGCATATTTATTCTTTGTCTTAGCATTCACCGTTATAGGACTTGCAATTATTTTTAGAATAAAAATTGACGCAAGAACAGTGATGACTATTCAAAATCAAATTCCTAAAATAGTTATTGCATTAGTTTTAGTAACATTTTCTTTTGCAATTGCTGGATTATTAATAGATCTTATGTATGTTCTTATTTACTTTATAGTTATTACGTTTAGCACTATAACCCCGGCGCATGTGAATGTAAACGCAAGCGTTTTCGGAGTGTTTAATAAAGTATTTGCACCCAACATTCATCCCATTGTGGGAGATATCGCTGGTAAAGCTAACTATGGAGTAGTTTATGACATCGGAACTTCAGGCATTGTAGGCCTATCCATAAAGGCTTCAAGTGTTATAGGAGGATTACTTGGATCATTAACTACAGATTTTCTAGATTCATCCATTGCAGGTCTTTTCTCCTCTCCTTTTATGATTCTTAAAGGGCTTGATATAGGATGCGATGTATTCTCAAGTGTAGGGCACTGGGCAACTTTTGGTCTTTGGGGGGGAGCATCCTGTGATTTTGCCCAAACTGTGTTTGAGAATACAGTAACACTTATTTTCTCTGCGCTCGCATTCTTAGTAGTTATTATTGGAATCATCTACTCACTTTTTAGAGTATGGTTTACTCTTATTAAATCTTTTATTTATGTTTTAGTTGACGCTATGATAGGACCTTTATGGATAGCAGCAGGAGTTTTCCCTGGAAGTAAGCTTGGATTTACCACGTGGGTAAGACATCTTATGGGTCATTTGTCAGTTTTTCCTATGACCTTTGCGGTTATTTTACTGGGAAAAACCATCATGGAGGCTGTTGGTAGCGGGCCCGCGTTTTCCCCGCCACTTATTGGAGACGCTATAGGAAGTAATGCAAATAATCTTGCCGCTATAGTAGGGTTTGGCTTCATACTCTCCATTCCTACCATATTAGATAGAACCAGAAAAGCAGTAGGCGCTATGGATTTTGGATTAGTTGATGTAAAGAAATCATTTAGCACTGGTGTTGCTGTCCCACGGTCTGGCATAAGTACTGCCATTCAGTCTAAAACTAAAACTGCGTCTCCAGGTGCTGCTCCAGGATTCTGGAAAACAGCTTTATCAAAGGTTTAAGCCTTTAGGGATACCGGAGACTTTACTGTACTAATTGCCATATCCATAGCGGCCATTACCACAACATCCATAATAAATGCCCATATTAAATCTCCCAACAGAACTTTCTTCTTCTTTCTAATAAGCTCTTCTGTATGGTGGCTTACTACCCCAGCATGTCTCATGTGGTGTAGGAAATTGTAGACCTGATCCTTATTCATGGAAGGAGCATGTGTTCCGGCATAGTGTTGCAACTCGGATGTCTCTTTTTTAAGTATTGTTTTTATGTCTTTGTACGGACCCCAACTGTCTAACCCCGCATTACTTTCTGCCATACTAATGTATGCCAGCTGCCATGGGAGCGCTGCATTCCATCCTGAATCTTCACCGTTTGGACCTTTTATTCCGCCTACCAGTTCTTTCCACGCGCCCACTACGTCATCAGGCTTCATCCCTCCAATATTATCCAGAAGCGGGATTATTCCTTTTGAAACTGCACTGTTGTATTGCCCTATATCCCCCAGTCTTCTTTTAAAGAATTGGTTTCCCACATTCTGATAGTTAAAATGTTCAAACGGAACATCATTTAGAAATGTCATAAATGGAAATACTATGTCTGCCATATCAGAAGTCATAGCCCTTCCGCTTGCATCTATATCTGTAAAGGTTTTAGTTAATGAGTTTTTCATGTCAATTTCTTTTGGAGTAAAAAATCCTTCCGGCAATTCTCCTTTAAATGTAGGATCTACCTGTTTTTTTACATTCATCTCTTGTTCAAGCTGCAGCTTTTCTACAAAAGCAATCCAATCGGGGTTATTAAGATAATAATCGGGCGCTTTTGGATCATTAACTTTTGCCTCAAAATTAGTGATCCAATTTTTATCTTCAAGCAAATTTCGTAAAGATTTTTTTGACTCTACGTATTCTGGTTCCCCATCTTTATTAAATATTAATTCCTGAACATCAGATAACTGCGGCAATAGTTTA
>CAZITH010000128.1:0-3317 GCA_964542125.1 uncultured Gammaproteobacteria bacterium
CCTGGTTCTGCATCCCGTGCTTTAGTAATCCCTATCATTTTTCTGACAGTAAGCGCTGCATCTATTCCTTCCCAAAGCATAGCAACTACTGGATAAGACTGCATATATGACTTGAGGTCTGGGAAAAATGCCTTATCCTTGTGATGTGCATACCACTCATCTAAAATTGCATCAGACAAAGAAATCATTTTAAGCCCAGCAAGCCTTAGCCCTTTTCTTTCAAACCTGTGAATTATCTCTCCGATCAAGCCGCGCTGAACGCCATCCGGTTTAACTAATACTACTGTTCTTTCAAATGCCATAGGAATATTGTACAAAAATGAACGAATTATGTAAAGCTTGCAAATCTAAATTTCTGTGCTATACTTCAAAAACTCATGGAAGAATCAGTCTTTAGTCAATCTCCCTTTTCAAGTGAGTCTTCATCAAAAGGTCCATCAAGCGGCCGAGGTAAAAAAGTTCTCTTCTTGTTAATTATCCTTATTGTGCTAGGTGCAGTTGCATTTGGAGCAGTAAAGTTATTGGGTAATACTCCTAAAACTGCAGAAACTCCCACACCTACCCCTACTATAGAAGTTGTAGCAACAGAAGCACCTACCGCTACACCTGAAGCAACCATAACTGGAAAAGTTACTCCTACCCCTACCAAAAAACCAGGAACTACTCCCACTGTTACACCTAAAGTAACAGGAACCACATCTAGTGGAACTACTGATAAATCAAAACTTACTATTAATGTCCAGAACGGAAGCGGCGTAACTGGAGCTGCTAAAAAAATGGCTGACCTTCTTACTTCACTTGGATACACTACGGGAACTGTAGGAAATGCAGACACTTCAGACTACGCTCAGACAGAAATTCACGTAAAGGCTGCAAATAAAGATATTCTTCCAACACTTAAAAAAGACTTAGGCGCAAATTATACTATAGGAACTGCTGCTGCTGATTATACTGGCTCTGGCGACGGCCTAGTGATAGTTGGTAAGGAGTAAGTTTAAGCTAATTCTTCTCCGGTAAAGCCTTGAGGATTAAATCTTCCTTCCTGAAAACCCAGATCATACGTTCCATTTTTTATTTGATCAAAAACTGCAACCAGTTTAGGAACAAGTCTAGGATCAGTTGTTCTCATGCTAACTTCCTGCGTTCCCACTTTTACACCTGATTCGTCTAAATTATGTGATCCCCACAATGCTAATTTTTCATCTACAATAACCATTTTCGCATGCACTTTCCCATGATGATCACGGAAATGATGAAGTCTTATACCTGGAAAATCTCTTGTCCTTGCAAGAAAACCTTGATAAGAACGTTTCATGAGTAAACCAAATGGAATACTATTACTGTTAAGATTACTTTCTGCCTGTGTAATAACGTCTACGTCTACACCTTGTCTTGCCTGTTCTAAAAGTGCATCCAGGACTTTTCCTGAAGGTGGGAGTTGAGAAATAAATTGTATGGTTTCAGAAGCTCCCTTAATCATCTCAAGGGCTTCATCTAAAATAATTGACTTACCCCTATCTCCCCTATCTACAAGAACCGAATAGTTTCCGTTGATCTCCTTTTTAAAATCTTTTTCTGGCTTTTTCTGATTTACTTGAGGGAAAATTTCTGCAAGGGCATGTACTATTTCTGGATCTGTAATTTTTACCATAAAATCAGCCTTCTCAAAATGGTCAGAGGCAATATTTACTCCTCCAAACCACGCAATATCATCCACAATAGTAATTTTCATATGATTTCTTCCTATAAACGGAAATAATTGAACAGGAATTATTTTTGCAATTTTTGGATTTGTGACAACCACGTCTACACCAGCATTCTTTAAACCAAGCTTATAAAACATTGATCTGTCATCATCTGTCCCTTCAAACATATCCCTATCAGCTTTTTGTGTAACCTGTTGAAAGGCTTTATCTTCACCATGTTTAGGGATAATTCCCATTTTGTCATTCACCATTGCTACAGCAAAACCGTCTATAGTGAGCCTCGTATCTACACCGCGCACTGCAGCTTGCCTCATGGCATTTTGAATAATTCCGGAAGCATGTCCCATCTCAAAATCCATACATTGAACCCACACGCGTTTCTGAGCGTAACGTGCTTCACGCGCAAAGTCAGAAGTATACTGAATAGGGACCTGAATTTCAGGAGAACGGCTTAATACAGCTGTGTCTGGGGTTCTTCTTATTTCCATAAGTGCTCATTTTAACAAATTAGTTAATTTGTATCAACTATAGGCTGATTGATTACCGCCCAAACTCTCTTTAGAATAAAATAGACTATGTATTTGGTGGATATTATTGGAAGTATCTCTTTTCTTCTTTTTGCGTTTATTATCTATAAAAAATCCTGGTTTTACTCTTTTTACTCTTTTGTAAAATTCCTCCTGACAGCAAGCGTTTCTTTCTTTTCAGGTTTATATCTTTCTTCTCATAATCCATACGCTCTTCCCATAACCTCCCTCCAGCAAGCGCTTATTATTCAACTTCTGTTGTTTATTATTCTATGGAGAATTCTCTCATTTAAACATGTATTTTTTGTGACCATGAGAAAAATATTTGATTTAGACAGGTTTATTTTTACGCATCATCTAGACCCTATCTTAAGCCTAGGCCCATCAGTGGTTGCCTCATTTTTCCTCACATTTTTTATTTTTACCGTGACAGTTTCTCTGAGCCCAAAAAGCAGCTATCTTTCTTCTGAAGTTGATAAATCCCAGTTTATTAAGCCTGTTTTTTACTCTCTATATTTTTACCCCAGTAATCTTAATGTGGCCTTATTCAATGGCACAATTTTTAAAATAACTGCTCCTGCTTTTTCTACAAGCGGGGTTAATCTAGGAAACATCAAAGATTCAGCTCTTATAGCGTTTAGAGAGAAACTGGATAAAGAACGGATAAAAGAAAATTTATTTACCCTGCCCGCCTTTGAAAAAGTGAATCCTGAGGAACAAGTATTTAAAAATAAACCCACATATACACCGCCAGTTAACAACACTCCTAATAATCCTGTTGTAGGAAACCCTGCAACTCCTACACCTATTCCTAACCCGTATGTCTATTACTATCCTACTGCTACTCCTTACGTACCCCCTTCAGATCCGTACATTCCCCCTCAACAACCCAACCCAACCACCCAGCCTAACTATCCACAACCTACAGATACTCCTACACCCACTCCTGAACCTACTATATCTACAAATATTAGCCAGGTTGAAAAAGATATTTTTGACTTAACAAATGCTGAAAGGCAAAAAGCAGGAGTTGCGCCTTTAACCTTTAGCACTGAAATTGCGGCGGTAGCACGCGCCCACAGTA
>CAZITH010000129.1:0-3285 GCA_964542125.1 uncultured Gammaproteobacteria bacterium
GTCATAGGGCATTCCTTGATTGACCACGTCTCTTTGACTGGACTCTATAACGTTATATGAACTGTTTTGTGAGTCTTCCTGAATAATATCTAACGTTCTCTTCTTAACGTTGAGAAGAAAAGGGTCAGTAACGTAATCTTTCTCAAAGAGTTTAAGCGTGATGGTTTTGTGGTCTACTAACGCATAAGAAATTGCAGAATAATCTATAACGCGCTGCGCGGTTGAGACTATAGATTCCATGATTGCTTTAATATCTAAGGAGTAACCTATCTGCGTAGCAACAGTCTGAGCAATAGAAAGTTCATACAGTCTTTTCTGAAGTTCTGTGTTTTTACGCTTTAACTCTTCTTCTGTTTTTCTGAGCCTTTTTGAGAAAAAGTATGTTACACCAGAAACTCCAATAAGTAGAATAATTATGAGGAAAGCATTTTGCATATATTCGTCTTACTCGAGTTTATAACTCTCCTAAGCCGCCTATGTACTCAAAATAATTATGAAAGTTGTAAATTATTTTATTTTGACTATAGGCAGGAAGAACTAGATTAAGCTTTCTGGCCCATTAAGCCATGAACTTTATCTACTAAGCCGTCTGGGGAAATTTCATACTTCATAATGTAGTCTTTTGCTCCCAGACTCATAGCCTCTTTCACAGTTACGTCATTTGAAAAATTAGAAAGCATAGAAACTGGAGTCTGAACATTTGCACCACTTGTCTTAATGGTCTTTAGAACTTCATTACCGGATAAATCAGGAAGCATCTGGTCTAGAAGAATAACGTCAAACGGTTCAGACTGCGCAAGAGTAATTCCATTTTTTGCATCTCCTGCGATTCTCACTTCATAACCTGCGTTTTTCAACGCAGTCTCAAAAACTGAAGCTACTGCTAGTTCATCGTCTACTAAAAGAACTTTTGGCATAAAATACAAAGATACCCAAAGGTAACTTACATTTAAAGTACCACTCTCCCTTTTAAAATGCAATAGCTACTTTCTTTATGGTATCATAGGCACATGAACCTCTATGTCTTTGATGTTGATGGTGTTTTAACCGACCCTATAAAAAAACAAAGCAATAAAAAACTCCTCATAGAGCTATCACGTATTCTAAAAAATGGGAACATACTCGCATTTAATACTGGACGCTCTCTCTCATGGGTTCAAGAACGAATCCTAAATAATCTATTTGAACTTGTAGGGAATAAGGCTCTTTTTGGAAAGATGCTTGTTGTGGGTGAAAAAGGGAATACGCTGATGCAGTATGAAGATCAAAAGTGGAATACAAATATAATGTCAGAAAATCTTCCTCAAGATTTAATTCATACAATCCGTAAGCTTATTCAGCAAAAATTTAATAAAACTACTTTTTTTGATGAAAGCAAGCTCACTATGATCTCAACAGAAATGAAAGATGGAGCTAACCACGATGAGTATGCAAAAGATCAAAAGAAACTTCATGATGAGGTTGAAAAAATACTCTCAGGAAAAGAGTATAAAGAATTGCGACTGAGAATAGACCCCACCATAATTGCCCTAGATATTCAAGAAAAAAATGCAGGGAAACATTTAGGTGCACAAAGATTAGAAACATGGCTTCAAGATAAGGGCTATAAACCTGAGAGTGTTTACATGATTGGAGACAGTAAGTCTGATATTGAGATGGCAGAAGAACTACAACACCTCTACCCTGTTACCTTTGTGTTTGTAAATGAACCGGATAAATTAGGAAAGGTGCAAGGAAAGTATAAAGTAGTATATACAAAAGAAAAATTTGAAAAAGGAACACTTGAGTTCTTAAAGTCCTAATCCAACTGTCCATTTTTCTGCAAGTACTTACAATTTAAACTTTTTTATCAAATGTATTGAATTGATATAGTCATAAATTAAGTGGAATTTTTCACGATTTAAATATATCTAAATATATCTTATTAAACTATTCATTTCAAATTTGAAGCTAAATTTTCACAAATTGTTGAAATGGAAAACATAGATGCATCTAGGGCAGAAATAATTCATTGAGATTTTTCATCTCAAATTCACTCCCCCTCTCAGGTTCACATTCCCCTTGAGATTAGTTTTAGTACTGCCGGGAGCAGTATACGTAGCGTAGATTGAATATTTGTTATTTGAAGTACTTTCAGTAAAAGTTCCAGTTGTAGGCCAATCATTTACTGGATTTTGAGTGGAACCATCCCCAGAGAAATAACTATACTGATATGTATATTCCTTGAATCCTGCTACTGTATCGTATGGCACTGGAATACCGCCATAACAGTTTTTAACACCATAACAACCTAACCAGGCTACCAGCAGATAATCATTAGGAGAGAGACTCGCATTGCCCTGATTTAGAGACGAAGTATTCCACGAGTTGTCAACCCCGAAGGCATCTGATGAACCAACCACAAAACTAGAGTCATTAAATTTATAAATTCCTAACCTAATCCTATTATTCACATCTCCAACATACATAGACATGCTAGCCCCGGTGCCCGATTCTATCAGCGTATGAATACTGCCTGTAATATAGCCGTTAGTAAAAGACCCTGTAGATGCACCAATTGTTGTATATCCAAATGTAGGGTCTACTGTAACGGGATAAGATGCAGTATTTAACCAGTTCTGGTCTACGACAATAGAAAGCTGGCTTTTATTTTTGTCTATATTTAAAACACCCCAGGTCCAATTACCCGTACTGTCAATTATTTTTGGCCTGTATATATGAAAAACTTTACCTGCTTGGTATTTTTGTGCCTCCTCTGTGCTGGTATACAGGCTTTTTGAGCCTGATTTATAAACAGCATATGAACCTATTACATTTTCAGGTCTATACATGCCTTGGTCTTTTTCCTCCTCAGTTAAAGGAGGCTGGTATAAAAAGTCTAAACCTTCAGTCAAGATATCATAGGTAAATATGTTAGTCTCAGGTTTTTGATGAAGGACAATATCAAATTCAAACTTATCAACCGGTACGTCATTTTTTACGTTTGCAATTACAAAATCTATAGTCTGCTGTGCTTTAAGCTCATCAAAAGTCCGTGCTTCATCAGGGGCAAAAACACCGGACTCAAGCTTTTCCTTAAAACGGGCAGCAAAACGCGGGATTATCTCCTCTACAATTGAGGGCTTGATGTCTTTACTAAGTTCTTCAAGCCCGCCTGTAGGGATGATGTATTTATCCCTTAAAAGCTGGAGCGTAGGTCTCATATAGTCTTTAAGGGGAGTGTTATATGGGGTCTTGACAAACACATTCAACCCTACCGTATTTTGGTCAGTTGCTACCCTCCCC
>CAZITH010000130.1:0-3196 GCA_964542125.1 uncultured Gammaproteobacteria bacterium
CCTGGTTTGGTATTAATATCAACCAAGAATTTACGCCAGCAAGTCTTTTAAAAATCCCAATAATGGTTACCTATTACAGGCTGGCACAGGACAATCCAAAAATTTTAGAGCAAAAAATAAAATATGACACAAGTGATGAAGATGCCAATGAAGCAAGTTATTTTAAACCTGAAAAGTATATAACCCCTGGAAAAACATACACTGTTGATGAGCTTATTACGTATATGATTGATTATTCTGATAATAATGCGCTTGATCTTTTAGTGACGCCTGAGTTTCCAAAAGACTATTTTCAAACATTTAAAGACTTGGGGATTAACTATGATGAAACAAGCAGTCCAGAAAAAAATATTTTATCAACAATTGCATATGCAACTTTTTTTAGAACACTATACAATGCGTCATATCTTGATAGGCGCTACTCTGAAAGGGCGTTAGAGCTTTTAACACAATCTCAATTTCAAGAAGGAATACGCTCAGAAATACCAAAAGAAGTTAAATACGCTGGTAAATTTGGAGAACGAGCCTACGAGGGAGTAAAACAATTACATGACTGTGGAATTGTCTATCACCCCAAGAATCCTTATCTTTTATGTATTATGACTAAAGGAGATAATTTTGTTAACCTTGAAAGCGCAATTAGTCATATTTCAAAAACCACCTGGGATGAGGTAGAAAATCAGGTAAAAAATAATAAACGTTCTTACAACTAATTTCTTTTTCTAAGGAAGAATATTAAAAAGCGGGTATGTTTCCCACACGCTATCCGTATAGATCATATTAAAAATTACACCAATTATAATAAGCATTATTGCTGTCTTTGTAAGTTTAGGAGAGAGGCTCGGAAGAAGAAGCAAGAAAAGAAACGGGAGAAAATCTAGCGCGTACCTATATCCTATCTGGGCGTATCCTATGCTGTACCATAAAAATACAGGCAGAGATAAGAAAAATGCAGCTGCGGCAGCAGAAACCGAATATTTTCCTTTTTTAAATTTTGTTATTAATAAAATAAACAATGGAGACGTAAACCATATAGCAACTCCCCAAGGACTAAACTTAAAATAGGGGAATTTAAGTACTAAGCCTAGGTCTTGTGCCTTTAACGGCTCTGGTGACAACATCAGAAAGCTATATAAATTTGCAGGAACATGAATAATATTTTTATCTCCATATTTGAAATTTGCACCTATGGGTAAGTCTTCCTTTGTAGTACTATAGTTGTATCCAGTTTCAGAAAATGAATGAAAGCGCCTCATGTTGTATACTCCTAAAAGTCCCAGGGCAAGAATTACAGGGATACAAATTAGAATTAGTTGCTTTATAGAAAGTCTTTTCTGTAAGAACTCAAAAAAATAAAAACTTATAGCAAGCATTAATGTAAAACGTGTTAAAACCGCAAGCCCCAAAAATAAACCCGTAAGAAGACTTTTCTTTCCAGAAAAATATGCCCACAATGAAAATAAAATAAAAGGGACTCCTAAGGCTTCTACTTGATATGCCGTGATATTTATAACGCTTGAGGAAAAAAGTACGGTTGAAAATGTAAAGAATATTCCCAGCCAAAGTGCGTCTGATTTTCCAAATTTTTGCTTGAGACAAATGAGACATACGGATAAAAATGAGGCAATAAGAGAAAAAACACCTAAAGAAACTTGCGGGAAAGACTTTCCAAATAGAAATACGAAAGGCATCAGAATAAGAGAAGATAAAGGTCCAAAATATACATAAAAATTGCTGTAGTAATTTGCAATATCTCTAGGCGGAAGGCCTATGGTAGGAAGAGTCAGCTTCCACTTTAAAAATTGGGATGCAAGAATTACTAAAACATCATCGTGTCCTTTCTGGCCTACGGTAAGAAATAAGATGGAAGAATACAAGCAGAACAAAAGCGTAGCAAGAAGTAATAGTTCTTTTTTTCTTTTTTTAAATAACGTCAATAAATCCACAACATGTCTATTATAGCCTGTTCTTGGGAAGAATACTGGAATAGTTTACTGCGAAATGATTAAAAATTAGAGAATTAATTGCGCTGTCTCAAAAACGCGGGGATATCAAAAAAGTCTTCCTCTTCTTCTTTTTTCTCTTGTGGTGTTTGCTCTACCTGAATTGATGCTGGCGGCTGCTCATCCTGTTTTTCCTCGTAAACTGCTGAGCTGTATTGAGGGGAAGCGCCGACAAACTCCTTAAGTCTTCTTCTTGATTCATCAAATCCAGTTGCTATACCCGTAATCTTTATCTGGTCATGCATGGTTTCATCTATAGTTGCGCCAAAAATAATGTTTGCGTCTGGATCTGCTGCTGCTGTAATAATCTTAGATGCTTCATCTACCTCTGCCATAGTCAAGTCTGCTCCTCCAATAATGTTGAAGAGAACTCCGCGGGCACCCTCCATGGAAACTTCCAAAAGTGGGGACGCTGTTGCTTGACGCGCTGCATGCTGTGCTCTATTTTCACCAACCCCTACACCTATTCCCATAAGCGCACTGCCTGCATCAGACATAATAGACTTAACATCAGCAAAGTCTACATTAACAAGCCCCGGAATAGTAATTAAATCTGCAATACCCTGAACACCGTGATTTAAAACTGAATCTGCAACTCTAAACGCTTCTAAAAGTGAGAGTTTTTTGTCAACTACCTCTATAATTCTTTGATTTGGAATAACAATTAATGTATCTACTTTATCTTTTAGACTTTCTATACCCTCTTCTGCTGCAACCATTCTGCGTGTTCCTTCAAATGTAAAAGGTTTTGTAACTACAGCAACTGTTAAGGCTCCTGACTCTTTTGCAACTTCAGCTACTATGGAGGTTGCTCCTGTTCCTGTTCCACCGCCCATTCCAGCGGTTAGAAACACCATGTCAGTTCCTTCCAGGAGTTCTTTTATTTTTTCGCGGGACTCTTCTGCAGCTTTTTTCCCAATTTCAGGATTTCCACCTGAACCCAACCCTTTTGTAAGATTTTCTCCTATTTGAACTTTTGCTGAAGCTTGAGAGTTAAGGAGTGCTTGTCCGTCAGTGTTTACGGCAATAAAGTCAACTCCCTTAATCTGGGATTCCCTAATCATGGAGTTAATAACGTTTCCGCCACCGCCACCTATTCCAATGACTCGGATCTTAGCAAGAGAAGCAGTTTGAGGTCTAATTAGCATAACTTTTTATTTTACAAATATTGTTGTTATGTTGCCTAAAATACT
>CAZITH010000131.1:0-3175 GCA_964542125.1 uncultured Gammaproteobacteria bacterium
CTTCAATAAATCGGGATATAAATAGACGTTGTCCAAGTATAAACTTAATAGATTCTTTTTGTGCTCCATTGTCGTTTATACTAACATCAGGAACAGGAAGAGATACAACAAATCTGCTTGCGTCATCCGCAATGACCTTAGGTGTTTGTCTTAGGTTAAATTCCTGTGCCAAGCGAGATCTCATATCTGGTGTAAACAATTTGTCTTGATCTTGTTCGTGCATGGAAAAGATTTTAAAACTTAAAACATGCGTAGTCAAGTTTGATATACTTACTATATGACAGGAAGGACTCATGATTTGGCTGCATTTACTGCATTAACATATGTGTCTGCAGTTACACCACTCCCTCATATGAGTTTGGGCACATTAATAGTGGCAGTTTCTGCAAATTTAATAGGAGGGCTCACTCCGGACATAGACCAGCCTACAGCAGATTTATGGCATAAATTACCAGCAGGAACGGTAATAGGAAAGATTTTGTACCCGCTTTTAGGTGGACATAGATTTATTTCTCATTCAATTTTAGGAATAATTTTATTTGGGTTTGGTTCTAAAATTCTTTTATCAGCTATTTCTTCAGTTCTCATAGTGAATATGGACGTAGTGTGGTGGGCTTTTATGATAGGATTTGTTTCCCACCTGCTTATGGATACGTTAACCAGAGAAGGTGTTCCATGGTTATTTCCTCTTCCAGTTAAGTTTGGTATCCCGCCATTTAAAGCTCTGCGAATAAAAACAGGGGGAATGTTTGAAAAGTCACTTATCTTTCCAGGATTAATGATTTTAACAGGCTACATATTCTATTCTCACTACGCTAGATTTCTAGATATTTTGAAGCACTATATTCAAAAATAATTATTTGAGAAGGCTGCTTACTTGGGTGTTTTTACGTTCAATTCCGTCAATTATTCTTTTCCCATAAGAAATTCCGCGTCTTTCAATTTCGTAATATGTTATGCTTCCAAAAGCAAATGAGAGCAGTGTTACCAGTAAAAATCTTATGAAAAAATTAAGAATTGGTATTTGGGGTACAGTGTCTAAAATTCCATAATAAGAAAGCAGGTAAAACATAGCAGTGTGGATAAGATACACGCTAAAACTTATTCTTCCAACGTAGGCCGTAAACGAATTTACCAGTAATTTAACATGAGTTGTGTGCAGAAAGTGCAAAAGCGCCCCAAAAATAAGTGCGTAAATATAGTGCCCTGCTATAACTTTTACCCCAAAAATATACTGTGAAATTGCAAGGATAAAAATAAGCATAAAAAACGTCATAACAATTCTGCGCTCCCTTTTAGTAGGATTTTTTTGGTGAATAACGTAAAACAGCATTCCAATAAGAAAAACTGGAAACTGAGAGGGGAAGAATTGAAATGTATATGTTTGAAGGTCTGGTGTAGTGGCAACCACAGGTAATGAAAGAAAGAAAAACCGAATGTTTTGAAAAAGAATAATAGAGACAAATGTGACAAGGACAGTTTTTCTAATAGAGTTCATGAATGTAAAAAGAAATGGGAAAATGAGATAAAAAAATGCCTCAACTGCTATAGACCATCCGCCAAATACAATGTTATTTATGTATTGAGGGAAGAAGCCGTTTGTGAAGGTAATAGTAGTGAGTATGTTTAGAAAAGAAAAATCTTTATTTTCTAACGAAAAGCCTAAATATAGGTACAGAAACGTTGCTAAATAGAAAAGCGGTGCAATTCTAAAAAAACGTCTGAGGTAAAAATTATTTATTGGGTTTTTTTCAAAACCTTTTCTTCCTGCGTAGGAAAGACAAAGCGTATAAGCACTTACTACAAAAAATAACTGAACACCTCTGGGTCCTATGTCTACAGATGTAATCCTTAGAAACCAATCAGGGAGTTTATTTACACCCTGCATACCAGTGTGAGCAAGTAAAACAAGAATGATAGCAATACCCCTGAGTGAATCTAAATACTGAAAACGTTTTAGCTGATGCATGAGGTTACTATATCATAGTAGCACTATTTGTTAGTAAGAATTTACAGCCTAATTTCCTCTCTTTTTGAGATTTTTGAAAGGATAAAATCTGCTGACCCTGGAGAAAGTAAGTTTGCTTGCTGGGCATAAGAAATGGCATCTTCCATTTTTTTATTATTGTAGGAGATAACAGAAAAAAGAAGCCAAAGTTTAGGATTATTTGGATATTTTTTTAATGCAGTTTGAGTATCTTTTTCTGCGTCATTTAATTTATTTTGTCTAATTTCTTCAGCAATTAGATTTTGGTAGGAGAGATAATAATCCCCCAAGTCTAAGGCTTTCTTGTAATAAATAATTGATTCATTAGGCATGCGTAGTTTAGAATAGACAAAGGCAAGATTTCCATATGCACTTTGTGTGGGGTAAAGCTTTAGAGATTTAACTAAATGTATTTTTGCCGCCTCATAATTTTTATTTTGCAGCAGAACAAGTCCTAGATTATTCTGTAGAACAAAACTTTCAGGGTTATTCTTAAGGTCATGCGTGGTAAGTGTAACATCATTTTTCCAATCAGTAGTTCTTATAAAAGATCTTGTACAAAAAATAAGAACAATAATAATAAAGAGCACAAAAAATATTCGGGTATATTTTTTAATCATACCTGAATACAGTTCTAGTATAATTCCCAGAATCCCTAAAAAACCTATTGCTGGAAAATAAAACCACCGTTCGGCAAACGTAAAATCCAGAGGGATTATTTGTAAATGCAATAAAAGACCAAATAACAAGATACCTAAGAAAAAAAGAAAACTAGAATTAATTTTTGCTCCTTTCGTTTTTATGAATAAAAAAACAAATAAGAAAATAAATGCAAATATTGTTATGAGCGGGAGGTAAAAATTTAGAAAATCTACAGATTTTACTACCCAATGCTGGCCCCACCAAAGATTTTTTGGAAAAACAAAAAGTAGAATATATGAATAAATGATTTTTGGCATAGTTAAAACTCGTTCAAAAATAGCAGCCTGCATGATAGGAGCAATTTTTTGGTGATTTATGTAAACATGTGCTATTCCTATACGCATATATAAATATGTCAAAAAAACCACAACAACAGAAATAAAAATCTCGTAGATGTTTTTTTTGTTTTTTAGAAACGTAAGAAGCAAAATAGTGGAAAGAAAAAGAACTCCAGATTCTTTAGAGAGTAAAGAAAGAAGAAGAAAA
>CAZITH010000132.1:0-3166 GCA_964542125.1 uncultured Gammaproteobacteria bacterium
ATTTCGATTGATCCATCTGGATAGGTTGCCGTTGCTGCGGCATGCCCAACAAGCACATTGTCTTCATTTTTGATTAAAACAGAATTTTTTTTCTTAAACATCTCCATAACTTCACTCGGGCTCTTAGGCAGCATTGTATCTACACTTCGTGTCCACCTTGAGACTATGATTGCAGCAACTGCATCATGCTCTCCGGGAATAAACATTTTTTTACCGTTTATAGGTAAATAAGCCCTATACTCTTTCATAAATATCACCTCCTCACTAAAAAACCCTTGCAAATTTCTCAGTATTTTCTGAAAAACTTACAAGGGCCTACAAGTTAAAGGCGGTGCCACCTTGCTTGCCCTCCATAACTTTAGTGATGGAGGGTTTCCTATAAAAAATCCCGACACATTGGCCGGGAGCTGTTTATAAGAATTTCTCTTTTTGCGCTCCGTTGCCGACACGCATTCTTTATTTTTACAGTTAAGATTCTGTCGCAATCTTTCTTTTCAGACTTACTTGCGAGGCTCGTCTACTGCGGTAGACTCAAACGCCTTTAAAAATATTATACATAACGCCAAATATCTTGTCAAATCAGCACTATTCTTTTACCTCAAACCATCCGCCATCTGAATGTCCTGAAACATCTGGAGTGTACATTTGGTAAGCCTGGGCTGGCGGATAATGATATAAACCTGGGACAGTGGAGCGTACCCTATACAAAACCTCGTACACACCAGCTGGCAGATAGTCAGCAAATAACGTAGTTCTGTCATCATGATATTCTTTATGATTGAAGTAATAGAAATAACTTCCTGTATTTTTAGATTTAGGAGTTTTAGCGCTTATTGTTGTTACGTTTTTGAGACTTTCATTAACGGATTCTAGTCCTGCCGGCAATATATCTTCAATTGCCACAAAGTGTCTCTCTTCCGGTGCTACAATGGTGAGTCTTACCCAAGCTTCTGAGTTTTCATTCATTGAAGTTTTTGAAAGTGTATTGCCATCTTTATCTATTAGCTCCCGCTCCACAACCATGCCCTGCTCCAAAGGACTTATCTCAGAAAATGGCAGGTAATATTTTAAGTTCAGATTATAATACAGATTTCCTTGACCGCTTTTTGAAATCTGCAAAGAATTTGGTATTCCAATTTTAAGCTGAGAAACAGGTACCACCCTTGCTACAAAAGTTAAAAGGTCATCTTTGGTAAAAGTTCCCTGCTGAATATTTTTCCCATTTAAAACCACTTTATAATTTTCATTTACATTCTGGTCATTATTCTGGAGAAGCATGAGCGAAACTGATTTAATAACCGCAGCAGTGTCTAATGTAGATGACCAGTGCCCATCATATCTAGTTGTCATAAGAAATCTCACAACTTCGGAAATTAAAGGATTTTTTGAATCCATTAAGGAAAGCGCTTCAAGAATGGTTGCGGTTGCAGTTGTATTGTCCCCCATGAAATAGTACGTATTTTTTGGTTCCTCCCAATGGGTAGTGGTAGCAGTCTTCTTAGAAAGACTTATAATCTCATTTAATATTTTCTTTGCCTGGCCGTTCATTCCTGATTCATGCATCGCAATCACAAGATTTGCCCTAGCCTTAAGTGACAACTCAAACCTTCTTTGATAAAGATTTGATTCGTATGAAGAAAGATTAATTCCTCTTCCTTTTAGGGCATACAAAATAAATGCTTGAGTATCAAGTGAAGTATTGCTTCCACCGTAAGCCAATTGGCTTACTAAATAGTCCTGTGCTTTATTAAGCACTTGATCAGAAACTGGGAATTTATCTTTCTTTGCCTCAACTAATCCCTGGAATGCATATGCTGTTATGTATGCATTTGTATCAGATTCTACCCACCAGCCCCATCCTCCATCAGAATGCTGCTGAGTATTTAATCTTTGTATACCATCATTAATTATTCCTTCCAGATCTTTCACATTTAATGAACCGCTATGGTCTATCTTTGCCGACACAAGTATTCTGTGTATTAAAACAGCTGGTGTAAATTTGCTGGTTATCTGCTCTGTACAGAAATATGGATAGTCATTTAGATATGACATTGCATCAAAACTACCGCTCCCCAAAGATGGTGACAAAGTAAGACTTGCTTGACCTTGGGTTTTATCTACTTCTTTAGGCAAAACTATCTTTTCGCTGCCAACATCTTTTGCCTGTCCGGAGGTAGCAACCACTTCCGGAACAGAATATGATTTCACAGGAAGATTTGTTTCAATTGCGTCTTTTACAGACCCGTCTTCTCCTGCAACGGATAATTTTATTTTTGCTGACTTACCGTCTAGTGTTTGCGTATCCCAGGTAACTCTTACCTGTCCACCATCAGGAATAGTTTCAGCTTTAGAAGAATCATCTTGTATTTTAATTCCCTGCGCCTCAATTTTTGCTGTCAATTTTTGATCCTGACCGCTTGTGTTTACTAAGATTGCACCAAGTTTTGCTTGGTCTCCTACAGAGAGGAATCGCGGCAAAAATGGCCTAATCAAAACATCTCTGGAAACCAAAAATTCTGAACTGTTTGAACCAAAAGCTGCTTCTTGAGAGTTTGCGACAGCGGTAAGTTTCCAGGTAGTCAGGTTGTCTGGAAGTTTAATTTCAAAAGCTACCATGCCATTTTGATCTGTTTTAAGATTTGGATTCCAGTATGCTGTGTCAGGGAATTTTGTTCTTGACGTGTCATCTCCGCCTTTTTGATTATGGACATATATATCTCCAGCAAAGTATGTGTGGTAAGTTTCTGTTTCTAAGTTATAAACAGTAAAGTTTCCATGCACTCGCTCTACTGAATAAATTTTTATAGGAATGTTATTTTTATCTATCACATAATCTCCTGCCTGAATCTGTCCTGCTGTAATCCACTCTCTATTTACAAACATTTTATGAACCGGTGTTACTTTCAAATACCCATTAAGAATTACATATGTGTCTATATTCTCATGCTTAAATGTATTAACAACTTTTGCCTCCACTAATTTTGGCGAATTTTCACTTTCTCTAGTCAAAACTACATCTCCAATTTTTATGTCCTTAATGTTTTTTGTAATTCCCCCCTTCATAAGGACCGGCGTATCTCCTGTGAAGCATCCGCCGCCGCTTCCTCCTTTAGATCCTAAATTTGTATTTGCATAAATTCTGTCAAGTGAAATTGTTAAAAGCTGG